>JAGVYE010000001.1 GCA_018303445.1 Candidatus Woesearchaeota archaeon | reverse complement strand
CTTCGTATCAGGAAAAGGTGGCGTTGGAAAGACAACCTCAGCTATTAATGTAGGTCAAGCTCTAACAAATTTAGGAAAACGTGTTTTAATACTTGATGGAAACCTTGTCACCCCTAATATTGGGATTTACTTAGGCTACCTTAATCCTAAAGCGACGCTTAATAATTTTCTTCGAAATGAAAAAGAACTGAAGGATATTATGTATACCCATGAAAGTGGCCTTTCGTTCATCCCTGCCTCTACTTCTTTACACGAATTTCAAAAAACAAACATTCAGCATTTAACAGAAATCTTTGAACATGTAGATGAAACCGCTGATTTTGTGCTTGTTGATGCTCCCAGTGGTTTAGGGTATGATGTAGAACAGCTTGTTAAATTATGCGATGAAGTTATTATTGTTGTTACCCCCACACTGAGTTCTGCTATCGAAGCTCTTAAGACCGCACAATTAACCCATAGGCACCATAAAATCGTCGCCGGGGTAATCTTAAACCTCACCAATCATGGATGGAGTGAGATGAAAGTGTCGGAAATGGAATCTATTTTAGGACAGCAGATTATTGCCAACGTAAAAAATGATTGGAAAATACGAAAATCGCTGCATAAACAAGCGCCTGTAAATTATCTTTACCCTCGATCCAGAGTAGCAAAACAGTTTCGTATTGTTGCGGAACATCTCAGCTTGCTTCATAACATCAAATAGTATTACTTTCTTCCATCCTTAACAAAAATATTATTAACATAACATCGGGCCCTGTTATGCTCGTCCGTTAGGACTTGATTTTTAGTGCAACGATGCCGTAGGCAAAAAATCAAAGTTGAGGATTTGTCGTAATCTGGCTCGTAGAGCTTTCTATTAACAGAATTGAAGAGCGGGACTTTATGATAGTTACTACTTATAAGAGACTAATAAACGAAAGATTTAAATACTAGTAGTTGTTATAGGTATTCATGATAGATATAGCTAAATTACTTAAAAATTTGCCTGAAGCACCAACATTAGTTCAATTACGTGAAAAAAAAGGTGTGGAAAATATGGTTGGTTCTCCCTTAGTTAGACAAAGAAACAAAGGTGGAAAAGGTTCATACTTCTATGAAGATGGAAGTGTTTTAGTTCATGATTCTAGAGAGGGTTTTTATCACTTTATCACTCAAGAAGGTAGGAAGAGATTATCTTCATCTGACAGAGGAGTTTTAGAAGAGATTGTATATGGGAGAACAAATCCAGATAGATATGAAAAACTGGGTTCAGGCAATTTTAGTGATTCTTATTCTTTATCTATGGCAGATGGCATTGCAATGAAAGTAACAAATGCTGCAAAGTTTCTCGGTAAAGAATTATCAGATGTATTTTCAAACGCTTATGATGATTTAATTTCTGGAACAGAGATGGGGATAATTGGCGGAGGTAAAAAGATTGTCCAACATGTTGATTTGAAAACGACACTTAGGTTATTGAATGCTTTAAGAGCTAATGGTTTTGCTACTCCAAACTTTTATGGATTTTCAATTAGAGAAGGGGCTTCAGGTGAACAGCCACAAGAGTACCAATTTATGCAAAGAATTGATAAACCGACAGTTGAACAAATTTTTGAAAATACTGCTGATTTATTGAATAATCCTCAAATAAATTATGACACAATTCCACATAGCCAAATTGTTAGAGATGCAAGACAACATTTTGATTCAGATGATGAAATGTTATGAGCATTAGTTGGAGCATATACTGATTTTAGAAAAAATGCAAAAACAGCAATTTGGAACATCGGGGATATGAAAGAAGATAATCTCTTTGTATATGATTTTAATCCTGAATCAAGAGAATTTACAATAATGATGATTGATCCAATTGCTGAAGTTTCGTATATCCGACCAATTCGAAAAAGTCCAAGAGATAACTTAATGAAAATAAATTATTCTTTCGTTAAGTAAAGTCCCGCCCTCTTCTAGTTTTTAGACAAATCCTCAATTGAGCATAACGTTTATTAATATTAAAGAGAAATTCTAAGTAATGGAAGGAAACAGTCCGGAAAGGAAAGATGAAAACCAACCATCTCCTTCTCAGCAGTGGTCTCCTTTTACCATTCTTAAAAAACTCTATTCTTGGGTTCTCTCGTGGGCAGAATCAAAATATAGTACTATGGCTTTATGCATTCTCGCCTTTGTTGAATCTTCTTTTTTTCCCGTTCCACCTGACGTTTTACAAATAGCTCTTTCGATTTCCAAACCAAAAAAATCATTTCATTACGCTTTTCTGGCGTCCCTTTTCTCTGTACTTGGCGGGATTACAGGCTATTTTATTGGTTTTTTTCTCTTTGAAAGCATTGGTAAATTCATTATCGCAAATTTAGGTTATGAACAACAATTTCTAAGCGTCAGCGAATTGTTTAAACAGAATGCCTTTCTTGCTATTCTTGCCGCTGCTTTTACACCGATCCCCTACAAAGTGTTTACCATTGCTTCCGGCTTTTGGCAAGTTGGTTTAGGTGTTCTTATTATGGCTTCAGTTATAGGACGTTCCGGAAGATTTTTCATTATTGGAACACTAACCTATTTTTTCGGTGAGCGAGTCAAAGAATTCATTGAAAAATACTTTAACTTGCTGAGCTTATTCCTTTTTATTTTCGTGATTTTAGGGTATGTGGCGATTAAGTATGTAGTTTAATTCTAAGAAAGATACCTAACGTTTCAGTAATTTTACAACTCCTTTCTCAGCGTCAACTTCTACATAGTCCCCATCTTTAAGCTGCAAAGTTGCCCATTTAGCACCGACTATACAAGGGATGCCTAACTCGCGAGAAATTATGGCGGCATGGCAAGTTACACCTCCCTCATCAGTAATAATAGCCGCAGCTTTTCGCATCACAGGAACAAAATCTTGTCTCGTCATCGTAGCAACAAGAACATTTCCTTTCTTTACTTTAAAGAGGTCTTTATTTGTATAAACAATAACAACAACACCTTGTACTTTACCGGGTGAACCGACAATTCCTTGAATATCAGAAACATCGGACTTTTGTTCAGAATGTAACTCGCCTCGTGCCTTCTCCACAGCTTTTTTCCCTGAATAAATTTCAGCAGAAGAACCACGTTGAATAAGAAGAAAATTATTTTCACGTTCTTTGGCAATCTTTTGAGAAAATTGTTTGTGATTCTCTAAAGAGGTAATAATTTCCTCATTTGTAAGAAGAGCCACTTGATTTATTGTCAAACCTAATCTTCTTCCTCCTTCCATATAGAAACGGCGAAGCTGAAGATTAAGCTTCTGCCGGATCATATCTCTATAATCTCGAAGAAAGACATTCTCCTTTAGGAAAGTAATAAGAAGTAATGTGTCATTATCTAACTTTAATTTTTTGAGTAAATTTTCTCTTTCTTCTTTGTTGTGATGGAGCTTTACTTGGATCACATTGAGTTCTTTCTCTGGATTGTTTATTTCTTTTAACTCCTGCAGAAAATGCTCTTTATGATAAGGCTCGTGATCAAAATCAAAAAGAGGAATGTGTTGATACTTCCCAGTGTGCTTTTCAACTTCTTTCATATTAATCCTTCCTTGTTTTGAAAAAAGAACCGAGAGTTTCAGGAGCTCTATTCGTTCTTGAAGAATATCGTTTGCTTCTTGTGCTGCTGATAAAATAAGTAAATACTGTTCGGCTTTTTTCCTGTCTTTCACTATCTCTTGTAGTCTTTGTAAAACAACTGTTGTCAAAGGTTCAGCAATATTAAAGACAGTCCACATACGAATGTAAAATTGCTCGACTTTTGGAAGGATAAAATGTTGGTAAACGGAAAGTAATTCTTCATAGGAAAAATTAGAGAGATTCGAAGACAGTGTTTGTTGAACTTCATTTAATATTTCCTCAAGTTTTTTTTGAGCATCGCGGTGAAAATTTATCAAGAATTTTTTATTTTGAAGAAGTTTGTATAAACCAGCTACATACTGTTTATGTTCTTTTTCATCAACATAATACTCCGTCTTTTTGTCATCTTTAAAAACTAATGTACTAAAAATCGAAACACCATAAACTTTCTGCATAGCCTGACCAGCAAAATTCCAAGCTTGTGCAACTTGTACTGCTAATCGCCTCGTGATAAGTTTTTCCCAAGTCATTTTTTCTCGCAAAACTCCACAATCACTTTCACCAATTCCTTAAAATACTTTTCATTAGTAAACTTATGATCAGCTCCATTAATAATCGCCAATTTCTTTGGTTTATTTGCCATCTGGAAGAGTTCATGAGGATCCTTTCCAACAGGAATAGCTTCATCTTTTTCTCCATGAACAATTAACAATGGTTTCTTATATTTTTTAATCGCCGCAGGAATGTTTAACGTAAAGAATTCATCATAAAATGTTTTCCTCAACTTTTTACCATCAGCCCACCACTTCTTCCCCACCGGATCTTTATTTTTATAGACAACATAACCATTCATCCAAAAGTCACGTACTTGTTTATCCGTAAAATCGTACCGTACCGCTTCATTCAATTTTGAGACTGCGCCTAACAACACGAGCTTACTAATTCTTTCATCTGTGTGAGCATACAATGCCGCATCGATAGCCCCAGTTGAATGACCAATGATAACTAAACGCTTAAAGTGATAAGTTCGTTCCAAAAAATCAATCGCCGATTTAATCTCTTTAACTTCCTGACTAATTAATTTATCTCCAAATTTTCCTTCAGAAGTGTCAGAACCAGAAAAATTAAAGTGTAGTGTAAGATATCCTTTGATAGCTAATGTCAGTGCAAGACGTGAGGGAACAGAACCTTCACAATGTCCCGGAAAACCATGAAGGACAATAACTGCCGTAGTATATTTCCGAGGTTCGTGAATAAAACCACGTAATGTTTGTCTTTTATTGTTTTGAAATGAAATAGGTTTAACAAAAATCATTTTTATTCTTTCAACAAAATTTCTACTACGGCCGCATAGGCGGGACGAGCAATAAGAACTCCAAACGAAAGGCCCGCTATCGTCGTTAACGCAAAGCCTTTTAACAACCCTGCCCCTGCCCATAACAACGGCAGCATTCCTGAAAGGACAGTGAAATACGCTCCCATGACAATAAACATCGCATTCTTTATCCTTTGCTTCCAATTATATGTTACCTCCCCACGTAAGGTCTCATCTGTGATAATGATAAAGTGATCTACTCCTGTTCCTACGGCAATAATAATTCCCGCAATTCCGGCTAAATCTAAATTCCACCCCACCAAGGCAGCAAAGCCTAAAATCATCGTCAGTTCAGAAAGTATGGCTAACACCATTGGAAGTATAACTTTAAAATTTCTATAGCGCACAACGACCACGATAATGACCGCTAAAATTGCTAACAAACCTACCAATAAAATATTATCCAAGAACTCTTGTCCTAAGGAAGGAGAAATGGTATCTGCTTTTACCGTCTCTAACTTAACTGGAAGGCTCCCTGTAATAAGGATCGTTTGTAAACGCCTCATTTCATCTAAAGTATTAGAGATCCCTTCTGCCTGCGTTCTTCCTGAACCAGAGCCTGTAATTTGAATTTGTGTTGTCGCCCTGCCTTTCAACTCTGCCCCAATCCGCAAACGATCCACTTCCTTATCATCCAAATACAGAACTAGGTCATCGCTAAGATAAGACTTGCCCTGTTCTGTGACAATTTTTAATGGAGCAGTAATTTTTGCCTGCCTTTCCGCTGCTTCCGGGCTGAGAGTTATGGCAAAAAAGAACTGGCAGAAATAACCATCCCCTGTTTGTTGACAACCAACTGTAGGGTCGATCCCGGAACAATCCGGAGTTCTACAAACATGGGTGATGTCTTTCTTTCCCCCGATAAACACCGTTTGGTTGCCAATTTCAGTTTCAAACTTACCTTGCCTCGCTAAGAGTTTTTGAACTTCTTCTTCTGTAAACCCAGCTATTTCTACAATGATAAAATCATCGCCAGAAAGGTCTGAAGCACCACGCACTATGACGTCGCTAAGACCAAAGACATTTAAGCGCTCTTTTAAGTTGGAAACCGTGATATCTAAATCGTCTTGAGAAATTTTTTCCGCTGGTTTAAGAACAACTCGTGTTCCTCCTTCTAAATCCAGTCCTTTGCGTAAATTTGAGCGTGGCGTTTCTACAACACGTAAGCCAAATTCAGGCTCATTTTCCCGGCTGAGTAGAGTATATACTTGCTTGTTTGTTTCTACCCTCACACTTATATTCCCCGGTATTTTCTCAGTTAGTGAATAAAACTCCTCTACTGATTTTACGGGATCGCCATTAATCGCCACAATTCGTTCCCTTGCCAGTGGACTTATATGCGCAGAAGGATTTTCAATTCCCCCCTTATTTGCTGATGAATTTGTGGCGACAGATTTTATAGAAACACTATCGTCCTGGAAAAACTGTGGTTTAATGGTAATAACTGAAAATAACAAAAAAAGAAGTAGTAATAATACTCTCCAATTAGTAAAAATTTTCTTAAAGATCATTTTGCCTTCCCCTCAAGATACATCCGCAATATCCCTACATTCTGAATGTAGGTCATAACTATATCCACAAGCAGGCCAATAAACAAAATTATCATAATTTGCCTCACCACCTCATTAGGCACCATGATCATCGCAATTAAGATCGCTGCTAAACTTGTTCCGGTCATCGTCAGACCAGTCTTAATAGAACTGTAAATGCGCTGCATCATCGGAACATCAGTCCGCCGTAACATTCTGGTACTAAGAAGGATGTCCGTATCAACAGAATAACCAATGAGCATCAAAAAAGCCGCAATTCCGGCCGTGCTTAATTTAATTCCTGTAAGATTAAAGATTGCCAACGTTACCACAATGTCTGAAAACGCCGCCATAATCACCGCCATAGTTGGGGCAATTGTCCTGAAATATAATAAAACAACAATCCCCATTAAAAGAAAAGCGATCAGAAGAGCGGTTATGGTTTGCTGAAAGAAACTCTCACTTAACGAAGAGCCCGTCACCTCAACGCTAAATTTTTCTTTGTCCAGTTTTGTTAATTGCTTTAAGACCGTCAATAAAGCATTAATTTCTTCTCCTTCTTGGGCATCAGCATCGAGAGCGAAACCAATTGTTCGTCCCGCTGACGTAAGAGTTCTCAGGGTGAGTTGAGCTTTCGGAAATTTTTCTTGTAGCGCCTTCTCAATATCTGCTGCATTAAAGGAAGGGTGATACTCAAAAGTAATCGTCGAACCACCTTTAAGGCTAATTCCACGATTGACAAAATCACCTGTTGCTGCATATTGAACACTGATTTGAATAAAAGCAAAGAGGAGCAAAGAAAAAGGGATTATTAACAGTTTCTTATAATGCTGCTCATAGATTTCTCGCAGTTTCATAGACAAACAAAATTGGAGGTCGCTATATAAAGATTATGCTGAAACAGACTCTATAGAAAAAGTTGCCGTAATCGTCAACATGAGCATGGCCACACCTTTCCGTGAGATCATGCTGACGATTGACGAGCTGGGGGATGCCCTATCTAGGGTGGCGAGTAGGCAACTTTTTCAAGATTTTCTATTAAGCCACTGAAACAAGAGGTATTCAGAAAAGAGTAACTCAAGGAAATTTCTTATTTATAACTGCATTCAAGAATCCCAGATACATCGGATTTGGCTGTAACGGCCTGGAGCGGAATTCAGGATGTGCCTGCGTGGCCATAAAATAAGGATGCAAATTCCGTGGCAGTTCAAAAATCTGCATGATTTCCCTTCCTGGTGCTTTTCCTGAAAATATAATTCCTTTCTCCTCAAACATTTTAATGTACTGAGGATTGCACTCCCAGCGGTGTCGAAAACGTTCCCGTGCCAGACGAGATCCATAGAGTGAATATGCAAATGTTCCTTCCCTTATTTCAATATCCTGTCCACCTAAACGCATATTACCACCTAAAGAATGGATGCTTTTTTGTTCTGGGAGAATATCAATAACCGGATGAGGCGTTTTTGCTTCAATCTCGGTGCTATTTGCTTCTCGCAAACCACAAACATTTCGTGCATACTCGATGAGTGCCATTTGAAAACCGTAGCACAGGCCAAGATAAGGAAGTTTATTCACCCGTGCATATTTTACACAAGCAATTTTTCCTTCCGCACCCCGTGAACCAAACGCTCCAGGAACAATAATACCATCGACCAGGCGTAATTCACTCTCTACCATCTTTTCATTAAGTTCAGTGGTGTCGATCCATTTTATTTGAACTTTAACGCCAAGATTTGTTCCGGCATGTTCCAAGGCTTTCAAAATAGAAGCATAAGAATCTCTCAGCTGAGTATATTTTCCCGTCATCGCCACGACGACTTCTTTTTGCATTTTTTTCATTTTTTCTACAAATGATTCCCATTTTCCTCGTGATTCTAGATCCTCTTTCACTCTCATGTGTAATCCTAACAAATTGATAGTCTGTTCATCCAACCGCGCTTCCTGTAAGAGTTGAGGAATAAAGTACACACTCTCACAATCATGCACGCTTACTACCCTTTCGAATGGAACATTTGAAGAAACACTTATTTTCTCCCTCACTTTCCGCGTCACTTCATGATCACAACGACAGGCAATGATGTCTGGTTGCACGCCAATGGCCATTAACGTTCGTAAGCCTAACTGAGCTGCCTTGCTTTTCTGCTCTCCTAAAAATCCCGGTTCTAGGACATAGGTTAAGGCCACATTACAAACATTCTCTCTCCCTTCTTCATACTGCAATTCCCGCATCGCTTCAATGAAATAATTATTCTCAATATCCCCTACTGTACCACCTACTTCAACAAAAACAACATCCGCACCAGAAGATACGGCCAAATGACGGACAAAACGTTTTATTTCCCCCGTAACATGAGGAATAAACTGGACGTCCCTCCCTAAATAAGTCCCTTTTCTTTCTCTGTCGAGAATCGTTGTGAATAACTTTCCTCCCGTAAGGTAATTATTTTGAGTAATATCTTTCTCGAGAAATCTCTCATAGGTGCCTAAATCCATATCCCCTTCCGTGCCATCATCGAGAACAAAAACCTCTCCATGCCGAAATGGATTTAATGTCCCGGCATCTGCGTTAAGATATCCATCAAATTTCATTAAAGTAGTGTTAAGACCTTTCAACTGCAAAAGTTTCGCTAACGAACCGGCAAAAATCCCTTTGCCTAATCCCGACATCACTGTTCCATAGACAATAATATACTTCGTTCGTCCTTTTTGATAGCCCTCTGGCAGAGGATTATAGAACTCATGCTCTTCTGTTTTATGTGCAACTTCATCAAGAATCTCGTTTACCATAGTTCTCCCCCGAGTTTATTTTTCCTAGATTGCCAGTTATTTAAGTAGTTTGCGTGCAACTAAGTGGGGATGAAAGTTAAGGAGAAGCTGATTTCCACAAAACATTAAAAAAAGATTTATAAGAGTCAGCAATGGATTTGCTTTTTATAACAAAAGCCATAGGTTCTGAACTCCATTGAATAACAGCTACACTATTACTCCAGATGTATGTTGTAGAGGGTGTTATGTACTCTTTAGGAAGATAATGAATTTCAGCTTTCGATAATTCTCTTTCACGTTGTTGAACTCTAAGGTGTTCGTTGTATATGATTTTTAAGGAAATGTTAGCTTTGGCACGCCGATTATGAAAATGGATAAAATAAGCCCCAAACAACTCTTTAAATTGGCCAGTGGCACCAAAAACGAGGAATGGACTTTTTGTTTTTAAAATATCTTCTAGTATTGACTTTAAGCCTTTTTTCCCTTTGTAGATTGTTCCTTCCTGCTCTTCAGTAATTAATTTTCTTTTTTTTTGCAATTCCGGAAGGAGACGCTTAAGTTCATTTTCTTTGGTTTCTAGTTCACGTCTTTTCATTTCGATATATTCGACCAAACATTCTGGATCTTGAGCCTGAAAATATTTGCGATTCGCCTGCATAACATACGAAACTAGTCCTTTGCTGATGAGCAAGTCAAGTAAGTTGTAAACTGCAGCGCGATGCATGCCGACATTTTTAATAAGAGGTCCTGCCGAGGTGCTGCCAAGTTCTAACAATGTAAGATACACTTTTGTTTCGTTCTTGGTTAAACCAATTTCTTGGAAAATAGCGGTGTCCACAGAAAACAGAAAATGGTTCTCTAATTTAAATCTGTCGTAATCTTATATTATTACAATAATTAATATACTTGTTATTTCTCTAACTACTAAGTGGTAAAATGAAAGAACATGCAGCTTTACAAATTGATAAATTAAACATTAGGTATGGGCAATTAGAAGTTGTCAGGAGCATTAATTTAAACCTCAAAAAAGAAGAGGTTGTGTGCCTTCTTGGACCTAATGGTTGTGGTAAATCGTCGCTGCTTCAGGCAATTATTGGGCTTACCCCTTATCAAGGGTTCATTTTTACTTCAACGGCAAAGATAGATTTTGTGAGCCAAAATCCGTCCATTATGCTCTTGCCGTGGCTT
This sequence comes from Candidatus Woesearchaeota archaeon, assembly GCA_018303445.1. Taxonomy (GTDB): domain Archaea; phylum Nanobdellota; class Nanobdellia; order Woesearchaeales; family GW2011-AR9; genus JAGVYE01. The sequence goes on along the minus strand of JAGVYE010000001.1, from coordinate 56,281 downwards.
ACAAATAAACAAAATATAGTGTTTCCTTCATCTATAAAAGAGATAGACGAACGATTATTGGAGGAATTATTAGAATTTACAAAGTTAAAAGAATTTAGAAATAACTACCCTTACGAGTTATCTGGGGGAATGGCTCAACTTGTCCTTTTAACAAGGGCGCTTCTTCACCATAGTTCGCTCATTTTACTAGATGAGCCATTTAAATCATTAGATTTTTCCATCGCAAAAAACCTCTATAAGAAAGTCCGTGACTTATTTGAGAAATATACTCCAACTGTTCTTTTTGTTTCTCATAATATTGATGAAGCACTTTTTCTCGCCGATAGGATTATCGTTCTTTCTGAAAAACCAACACAAATCAAGAAAGAGATTTTGGTACCTTTTGGTAACGAGAGAGAACTGGGAATTCTAAATTCTGTTCATTTTAGTGAACTGCGAAAGGAGGTTCTCAATGAATGTTTACATTAAACGTTTTTTGGAAAATTATTTCGTGTTTTTGGGATTTTTAGTGCTTTGGGAACTCCTGTACTTATTCCAGGTAGTGCATAGTTTAATTCTGCCTTCGCCTCACGCAGTTTTTGTTAAATTCTTGCTTTTTTTTGCTGAGGAAGAATTCTTTTATAATTTCTTAGCCACCACTCTCCGCGTACTCGTGTCTTTTATCCTTGCTACACTTTTAGGAGTAAGCTTTGGTTTAATCTTCGGTTTTTATACGACTTTGGATAGATTTACAGAGAAAAGCATTGATTTTTTTCGATCAATTCCAGGGATAGTATTATTTCCGTTATTTATCCTTTTTTTAGGCGTTTCTGACTTTTCTAGAATTGCCGTCGCGATAACCGCAAGTGGCGTGATTATTCTGATTAATACAAAGTATGGTTTGATAAACTCGAGTAAGATGCGAAAACACTTTTATCATTTGTACAAATTAAAGAAATCGACCCTGCTTTTCAAAGTGCTGCTGCCAGAAGCATGCCCTTATATTTTCACTGGATTGAGAATTGCTATCTCCGTTACACTCATCGTAGTGATTGTAACAGAAATGCTCCTCGGTACGAATTATGGCCTTGGCCAGATGTTAGTAAACAGCCAACTTCAATTTGAAACAGATACAATGTACGCAGTGATCATACTCTTAGGAATCACTGGTTCGGGAATAACTTTTCTATTCAACAGTATCGAGAAAAAAATATTCCATTGGAGGGAAGAAAAATGAAAGAAAATATGTTGAGATGGTTAGGCGTGGTGTGCCTTGTTATTTTATTAACGAGTTGCACAACACAAGTTTCAAGGGTGGAAAAAAAAATTGAAAGTTTGGAGAGCCTGGAGAAAGTAGAAATAGGGTATAAGAAGCATTTAGCCTATTTGCCGCTTTTTATTGGCTTAGAAAAAGGTTTTTTTACGGAAGAAAAGTTAGAAGTGCAAATAGTCCCGTTTGATTCCACTAATCAGATGGTAACAGCAGTGGCGACAGGAAAAATAGATGCGGCTATAGGAGGAGCAAACTTAGAAGCAATACTAAGTCTTGAAGAAAAATCGCCAGGCTCACTTAAAGTATTTACCACTCAGAGAGTTACACGCGATTCACGGATTAGTTGTGTTCTAGTTAAGAGTGACTCTACTATGGACAATATTAAAGATCTTAAAGGAAAAAATATTGCAACTCTTCCAGGAACATTTGCCCCATTATGGATTAAAGCAACTCTGAAAACGATAGGAATAGGCATGGATGAAGTTCAAGTCCAAGGCATAGATCCAAAGTTGCAATTATCTTCGCTGGAAACAGGGAAAGTTGACGCTCTCTTTGCCGTTGAACCCATATGTAGTTTTGGCGTCAACAAAAAAATGGCAAAGATAATCTATGAAGAACCCGTTAAAAATCTCTTAACGACATTTGCTGGAAGTGCACTCTCTTCAGAGCTTTTTCAAAAAGACCCTAAAACGGCTCGCAAGATTATCAAAGCGACTGATAAATCAATTGAATACATGAGAGAGAATCCTAGTGAAACGATTGAGATTTTGGCAAAGCATACAGGGTATGAACGATCTCTGCTTAAAGGTATAAAGATCCCCTCATATGCAACATCTTCGGAAATTACGAGGGAAGAGTTAGAAGAAGTTGCTGAAACTTTGTATGCCGAAGGTATAATTAAAGAAAAAAATGTGGCAGGATTGATTTACTCCTAAATGGGCTTTATTTTTTTGTTTTAGTTTTTATTCACTTTGGAGCACTGAGCAAAGAATAATGAAACGAAGGGATGTAAAGTAAGTTTTTGCATCTGTTTCTGGGTAACCGACTTGAAATCGGAATGATCTTTACTCAGTTTTAATTTCCCTGAGATTATTTTAGAAACAAAAAAATGGAAAAGGAGATCTTTTTTGCATCATGATACTCAGCTTTTTTAATCTCGAGACCAGGCTCAATGTCGTATGAAGTTTCTTCTCTTGTTTCTCGTATAACCGCTTGTGTGGGAGTTTCGCCGGGTTCCTGTTTCCCCCCAGTAAAATCCCATAACTTAAGAAAACTCTTACTATGTTCAGCCCTTTTCAATTAGAAGGTACTTCCCATCTTTTCTTTTAATGATTGCTTTGGAAACAGGCTTGTCCAGAATGATGCTGAGCATCATTCTGATGTAAAACCGGACAGCTTTACTTAATTTCTCCATATTATGAATCAATATATGGACCGCCATTTCTCTCTTTTTCATAAAGTGTAATCTGCTTCGCAAAATAGGTATCCTTCGTTTCTTTAAGCTGTGAATACAGCTTTCAACATTTGGTCTCAGATTATATTGCCCATCTCCCTTCGTGCATCTTCTTCTATTCTTACCTTTAGGTTTACTCCGCGAGCTTTTTCTCACGGGAGTAAACAAGATGTTTTGTTTACTTTGTACTATTTCATGTAATGGCTCACTATCATAACCTTTATCACCGAGTATCTTCACCTCTCGTAGAGATGTTCTTTTAAAGATACTTTCTGCTGCTTTGACGTCATGTCGTGGCTTCATCTGCAAGACATGATCGTAAATCAAATGGTTTTCTACGTCAATAAAAAGACTTAACTTGTTGAATTTCGCTTCTATCTTTGCTCGCTTTTCATAATGTTTGCTTCGTTGATATGCATCTACTCCTGTTGCATCAACTGCCATGAGTTTTGGCTTCTTATTTTGCAAAAGAGTTCTGTTGAGTTTACGAATGAACTCAACGGTGTACTTTGTACACCAATCATGAAGCACGCTTTTGCTGGGAATTTGCTTAAAATCAAGCCAAGAAAGTCACTTTGACTCAAACAGTTCTGCGATAAAATCACGCAGAACTTTCTTGGATCGTCTGAACAAGACGACCAATGAAAGCTTTTGAAACTCTGAGTAAATCCTTGGTCCAAAATGGTTATCATATAAAGGTAGATCCATTCCATGATAAAGTTTAAGAATTTCAGAAAGAAATTCATGTTTTAGTGTATACTGAATTGTTGTTTGTGTCATAACCAATGACATTCAGTATACACTTTTATTCCTTTCTGGACAAGCCTGGTTTTGCAAGCTTCAGCTAAAAGTAACTCTTACCCTATTTTTTCTCCATTTCTACTATGACTTCTCCATGCGTCAGCGAATTCATTTTATCGATAAACTCAGAAACCAGCCCTGCCGGCAATTCCAGTTTAACACTCCAGTTTCCATTTGACAGCCAGTCTTCTTTAAGAACTCTCCCAGAAGAATGAATGACCGAATACATTTTCCCGGCAAATTCTGCTGGAATTATAACCACAAGTTGTTTCTGTTCAATATGAATAGGAATTATCGGCCGTAATTTCTTAATAATCTCATCAAATTGCTGCTCAACTGGTCGATGATCATCGAGATGTATCTTTCCTTGCTCTAAAGCGGCTTCGATTCTCTCGGGAGGGTGAGGGTAACCTGTTTTCGGATCAACTGCCTGCGTATGAATCATCGTAATGAGTTTTCTTTTCCGTTGTTCTTTTTCCTGAGCGCGATGCTCTGCCGTGTGTTGAATTTCCCCTTCTCGAATAATGAGATCGGCAATTTTCCGTTGATCTGTCGTAGCAAAAACTTTTTTTAATTCTGCCTCAGAAGGACGTTCCCCTTTTTTTGCGTCAGTAAAGATTGAATCAGAGTGGAGAACCTCATCCACATCAGAAATACTTCCTTTCTTGTAAGCTAAAGCTTTATCTGGATCAACACTTAATTCAAAAGTTTTTCCATAACGTTTAAGACGGGCAATGGTTGGTTTTTGAGGCATGGTTTAAGACAACTAAAACGAGTTTAATAAAAGAATAGTAAGAAAAATAAACCATTAAACCTGTTTCGCCGCTTTCTTAATCTCATCATCACTTAACTTCATAAATCGTAGTTCATCAGCTTTAATATACGCCACATCTACTCTCTCTGGGTTGAAATCTGTCTTAAGAAAGGCTTTCATGGAGCTGACACCTAATTTTATCCCTTCCTCCACGCTCATATTAGCACGATATCTTTTCTGCAGAATGGCATCAATTTCTACTTCACCTTCGCCAATCACTGCCGCTTTATACTGGAAATATAACCCATACGGTTCAGTTAAGAACAATTTAATGCTGCCATCTTCTTCAACACCGCCTACAAGCATGGAAACACCAAACGGCCGTAAGCCAGCGGATTGAGTACAGACCTGCTTCAAATCGCAGATTTCTTTCACGACGGAAAGAATATCTATTTTAGAATCATAAGTTACAGCATGCTGCTGGGCTCGCAGTTGTACCCTATCAACCAAGACACGAGCATCAGAAATAATTCCCGCCGCCGTGGCCCCGATATGATCATCAATTCGGAACATTTTTTCAATGGCTTCTGGAACCATTAATGAAGAAGTAATACGCTTGTCGGAAACGAAAACCACTCCATCTTTACAGACGATTCCCATCGCCGTAGAACCTTGGCGAACCGTTTTTTTAGCATATTCAACTTGTAATAACCTCCCATCGGGAGAAAACATCGTAATAGAACGATCATACCCCATCTTGTCTATCATCTGTTTTTCATTCATAATTCACACACCTCGCTTTTCTACATACCCGTTTGCCTTTTTAAGCGTTCCGGAAGTAATGATAGAACGCAGAATCACGGCCTTATTTTTAATACTTTTGATAAGAATGATGGCAGAAATTACCTCTGCGACATACTTATTATTAATCTTAAGTATAAACTTATTGGGCTGATATTTCTCTCTGATAAACATCGGGCCAGCTTTCGCTACGCCAAATTCTCCAAGAAAGCGTAATAATCCTTCTTTAACCGCAGCTTCAGCTTCCTGCAAAGAGAAACTTTCCTCTGCTTGAATCTCAAAGACCACATACCTTTTTTTTTGCTTAAGGGAAGGAAGGAGAGGCATTGAAAAAAGGAATAAGAAGGAGGTATATAAAGATTTCAGAAAATTTATTCCACATACTCATCATCAACCGGCTCATACTTCCCTTCCGGTTCTTCATCATCTTCCACTAATTTTGGCCTTTGCCCTGCCGCTAATTCCGGATCGTTGCTAAATAAAGATTTAGGCGCCTTGCCTATGACCTCAATTTTCCCGAATTTTCCTGCCGAGAGTTGTTTTTCTCCTTTATATTCAGAACACCAGCCATTGGAAAGATGCACTTTGTCTCCGATATCCACTTTCTCAATATCTTCATTCCATAACGTGATTGTGATTTCTCCCGTTTCATCCTTTCCTCGAACGGTGCATACTTTCCCTTCCTTTCCAAATTTTGAAAAGGATCTTGGCGTATCTTTACTTACAATTTCCAAGACTACATCCACATTTCCTTTATTAGCCTGCACATCTTTAACTTCCATTTGGAATCTCCCCAGACATTTTTAACATCAAAGAAGAAGTCATTTTTATAATTTTCTATCCTCTACCACTCTCAACCTGTTCCTTCACAAGCATGAACTTTGGCAGCAACATTTCTTTCTCTTTTTGTGGCAATTGCTCCCATACTTTTGTTAACTCATTAAAATTCTTTTTCCATTCCTCCATCGAGCCCATCGTTGCCTTTTCCAAGAGAAATTCGACTTTTTTCCGCGCTTTCAGCAACTCTTCTACTTGCTCGCGCGCTTTCATAACTCGTCCATAAAAGTTCTGCTTCGATGCTTCCGACACTTTCATATAGAGCATATAAGCCTCATTATATTCTGATTTTAATGTATCTATGCTGGAAACGGTCCTGTTCCGCTCCATTTGCTGGATAATTTTCCGTAATTTGTGGCGAGGTGAAAAAAAAAAGTTATAACTTCCAATGAGACCTAAAATAAAACTAAGGGAAAGAAGAGCCATACTCAGAAAAAGCAAAGAATCATTCTTTGCCAGAAAAAACAAGGCCAGTCCTCCTGCCAGGCAGCCTATAAATAAAAACAACCCTACATCAACCTTGCCTTTTCTTTCGTGCCACATAAGTAACGGGAAGAAGCGGCGATATTTAAATTTATATGATTTTCTCGCCGAGATCTTCAAATCCTTTCCCCGCAAAAAGCTTCTGTAAAAGGCCGCTTAATTGAGTAATTTTCACCCGAACTTGTTTTGTGGTCTCTCTATCCCGTATTGTTACACTATTATCTTCCAAAGATGCAAAATCGATCGTAATTTCATACTCAACACCAATCTCATCAGCTCGCGCATAGCGCCGCCCGACACTTCCTGCTTCATCGTAAAGACAAGAGAATTGCTGTTTAAGGTCATTATAAATTTCCTCCGCTTTGGCGGCGATCTCTGGTTTGTTTTTCACCAGAGGAAAGATTCCACAAAAAAAAGGTGTAAGACCAGAAGGCAAATGTAAAATAATATTCCCTCGTTCTTTATTATTTTCATAATTTACATCCAGGAGCGCATACACATTACGATCGACGCCAAAACTCAACTCTAACACATGAGGGACAAATTTCTTTCCTGTTTCCTCGTCCAGGACTTCCATTGACTCTTGAGAAACGCGTTGATGCCCTTCCAAGTCATGATCCGTCCGATAATGTAGCCCTCCCACTTCTGTAAAGCTGTGCTCTTGTAGTTCGACCTCAAAATCAAAATGGTATTTATTATAAAAAGCTCGCTCCAGCTCATTTAATTGGTAAAAACGAAACTTTTCTGAAGGTATTTTTAATATTTCAAGGTAAAACTGCTGTATTTTCACTAAGTGGTAAACATAATATTTTGGCAGGCCCTTTTGCACAAGACTTTGTGCTGTCCTCTCCACTGTTTTTGTACGCTCTCGATCTTCTATAAGAACAGTTCGAAGTTTATACTCTTTAACCATCTCGAATAAAGGATGATCATTAATTTTTGCCTCATTAAAGAAAATCTGCAATTCAGCCTGAATAAATTCACGCAAACGCAGCGTGACATTTCGCGGTGAAATTTCGTTCCTGTAAGCTCTGCCTATGAGAGCTAACCCCAGAGGCATTCGTTTACGTAACAATTCATATTGAAGTTTAAAATTGACATAAGGCGATTGTGCCGTTTCTGGCCTTAAGTAGGCTATATTTTTTTGTTCCTCTTCAGACTTTGTTAGTAAAGCTGGAACTGATTTAGGATAAATTTTATGAGCTACCCCTAATTGTACTGGAAACATCATATTAAACGACCTAACAGGTTCTAATTCAGATTTACATGTCGGACAGAATAATTTATTTTTATTAATTTCTTTAGTTAATTCTTCTGATGTTAATCCTTCTACTCTTTTTTTGAGAAACCGTTCTACAAAATGATCCGCTCGCTCCTTAAAACCGCAAGCTGAACAATTAACAACTGGATCTGCAAATTTTTCCAAATGTCCGGAAGCCTTAAACACATCTCTAGGCATAATATTAGCCGTTTCAATCTCATGAAAATTATCATTCAGAGATAAAAAATATTTTCTCCAGATATTTTCAAAATTATGTTTCAACCTGGTTCCCAGATGGCCATAATCATAAAACCCCGCTAGTCCCCCATAAATTTCACTGGAAGGGTACATAAATCCTTTCTTCTTGCAAAACGTCGCCAATTCCTCCGTAAAGGTCATTCCCTGATAAAGAAAGAGCGGCTTTATTAAGTTTATTATGGTTATTTTTAAGGAGATTTTTGGACATACTTTTCAGAAATTATTCGCAGCAAATCGTGATGGTCCTTCGCTAGAGTACCATGCTTTTTATACCATACGGACCCTTCTTTACCTTCGTCTTGATCATCTACCCAAGAAGAAGGTTGAGCGATAAGATCCAGAGAAGTGAAAATCCGAAAACCATGATTTAATGCACTTTCCGCGGTCCTCATAACACACCCCGTAGCATTAATTCCCATAAGAACTAGATTGTTAATCCGTAAATTTTTTAATCTCGCTTCGAGACCTGTATTATAAAACCCACTGTCATCTAATTTAGTTATATATATAACTGTGGTTGGCAAAGAATCGATTTTCTGTCGAAGTTCCTTGATGGTCGGTTCATGACCTTTATACTCTAAAACAATAAGAGGAATTTTATGATCGCCAGCGTACTCTAACACCCTTAACATATTCGGTATTTCACGTTCTTTTTCTCGTGCATCAATGTCTTCAAGAAAATCATCTTGCATGTCTATTAGTAGCATCCCTATAGAAAATTGAGAAGCCGTGGCTGTTGTGGTTGCAGACCGTGAAACTGGAAGCGGAACTTCAACTGGAAGTGACAAAGCGATATACAAAGGCAAGAGTTCGATCATTAAAAAAGCCTCCGATAACCCGTAATGCTATGTTAAGTGAATAGAATTTTTAAAATTATCTGGGCTAATTTTTAAATAAAAAGCTTTCAAAGACAGTTAGATGACCTCTTTACTCGAATCCCTTCAAGAATCCGCTTGCGGCTATTGCCATAAAGAAATTAATTCCCAAAACGTCTACTCTTCTTGGAGCGAAACAGAACAGCAGCATTATAAGAACGTTCATTGCCACAACTGCCAGAAGAAAATCTGGGTAAAAGTCCCTTTCCTAGGTTCAGGTCATGATTCATTTGCCAAGAAAAATGATTTGGAGAAGAAAATATAAAAGAAGTAGAGAAAAAAACAAAATTATTGGGATTATTCCTTTCGCAAATACTCTACTTCTTCTTCACTTAACTCCAACTCCCGAGCTATCTCTTCGCTTTTTTTACTCTTAAAGATTTGTCGCAGGTAAGGAATTTGCCCTCTTGCTACTTTCTTTGACGTATGTGTTTTCAAACCAAATTTAACGGCAATTTCTTCTCTCTTTCCATGCTTCATCTTCGCCTGCCACATTCGTAAAAAGCGGAGCGTGGGTTGATATTGTTGGAAGCCGGGATTTTTTTCCTCTTTTGCAGATGAAATCCCCGCCGTAAGCAAATTATTGATGTACACTAAAAACCGCCAATGCTGCCCGCGCTTAATCCTTCCTTGAAATACATCCGCGCGTGCTAAATGTTCATAAGCCCGTGCCAGTACTATCGAAGTAGTATATTCTTTTGGTAAATTGTGATCAATCCACAACATTACCTCACTTAAGTCCATATCAATATCATCAAGAACAGAAAGGGCATTATTAACAGAAGTAGATTTAAAAATCATCAGCAACGCCTTGATGACCGTCTCAGTGCGTTTTCGCTCTGAGAGCTTTGTTACCTCGTCAAGCGAGATTTTTCCAAAAGTAGCGCAGGTATGCAAATCAAGTAATGCCGCCCTCATATCCCCGCTCGCTTGTCGAGATAGAGAATGAAGAGTTTTTTCATCAAAGGAAATTCCTTCCTGCTCGCATACCCACTGTAAGCCATGGGCAATAGTCTTGTATTGTAAAGAGTGATAATCAATACCAAAACAACTTTTTTTCAAAGCTTTGAATTTACTATCCTCAACATCATTTGCCGTCAGAACGACAGGAAAGGATGACTTCTCAACGGCTTTCAGCAAGGCGGGAATACATCCCCTATCCTGTACGCCAGACAGATTATCGACTTCATCAACAAGAACGATTTTCGGTGTAAAGAACAATGATTGTTGTCCCAAGGCCGCTCCTAAAAAAGAAGAAATATTATGCTCATTGCGAAAATCAGAGGAATTAATTTCCAGAACTTCGTATCCTAATTCTTTGGCCAGGGCATAAACGGAACTTGTCTTTCCAGTTCCAATGGGCCCGAGAAGAAGAACCGCTTTCTGCTCCTTTTGTTTATAGTTCACCACAAAGTCTTTTAATTGAGACACGGCTAATTGCTGCCCAAATACTTGAGAAAGATTCTTTGGCGCGTATTTGGTGGTAAAAAGAGACATAAGGAATATAAATAACGTCTTTTTAAAATAGTTGTGATAAAAAAAAGAAGAAACTTCTCTTATCTACTCCACCCCCATAATGTATTTAAATTCCTAAACTTCCTTCTTAACGATATAAAAAATGAGGGTGGGATTGACTTATTCAGATGTACTTCTCGTCCCAAAGCGTACTCCCTTAAGGTCACGAACAGAAGTTGATCTGCAAACGCGTTTTACAAAAAATATTATCCTTAACAGTCCTCTGGTAAGCGCCAACATGGCCACCGTAACGGAACATAAAATGGCCATTGCCATGGCCAGGGAAGGCGGCTTAGGTGTAATTCATCAATTCAGCACTATCGAAGAGCAAGTTGAAGAAGTAAAGAAAGTAAAACATTCCACAAGTTACGTTATAGAAAATCCCATTTCTGTCTCTCCTACTATTACCATTGGGAAAGCCGTAGAGATCATGAAAAAGAGCGGGGTAACGAGCCTTCTGGTTATGAATTGGGAAGAGCTCGTCGGCATTTTCACTTCTCGGGATTACATTTTTGAAACAAACATGGAAAAGTATCTTTCAGAAGTTATGACGCCGAAAGAGAAGCTTGTTACCGCTCCATACGGCATTGAGAGAGAAGAAGCGAAGAGAATTCTCTACCAACACCGCATTGAAAAACTTCCTCTTCTGCAAAACGGAAAAGTGCGTGGATTAATTACCACTCAAGACCTTAAGAAACTAGAATACTGGCCCTACGCCTGCCGTGATGAGAGAGGAAGGTTACGCGTTGCTGCTGCTGTCGGTGTGAAAGATACTATAGAGAGAGCTCAAGCTTTGGTAGATGCTAATGTGGATGTGCTGGTATTAGACCTTGCTCATGCCCATTCTGATTTTGCCATTCTCCGTCTCAAAGAACTCAAAACACATTTTCCTTCTGTTAACATCATGATCGGAAATATTGCCACTGCTGATGCGGCTCACGATCTTATCGATGCCGGCGCGGATGGATTGAAAGTAGGAATTGGCCCCTCGCCTGTATGTACGACGCGAATTATTTCCGGGGCAGGAGTGCCGCAATTAACTGCCGTTATGGACGTCGTAAGCGTAGCCAGGAGATATGATATTCCTGTTTGTGCTGATGGAGGAATGCAATATCCCGGTGATGTCACTAAAGCCTTGGCAGCCGGCGCCAGCAGCATTTTCTCCGGATCTTTCTTTGCTGGAACAGACGAATCGCCGGGAATGATTATCATGAAAGACGGGAAGCGCTACAAGAGATACATGGGTAGTGCCTCGTATGAAAGCAGCCATGAACGAAGAGAAAATACCGAAGGGAAAAAGCACAAAGATAAACTGGATGTTTTTGTTGAAGGTGTTTCTACACTCGTTGATTATCAAGGACCTGTAGAAAGTGTAATTAGAAGTATCCTTAAGGGAGTTCAAAGTGGTCTAAGTTACTGTGGAGCTCATACGATTAAAGAAATGCAGGAAAATGCTGAGTTCATTCAAATCACTCCTGCTGGATGGGCAGAAAGTTTAAGTAGAGGAACTAAATTGAGTGAGTGAGAACAGAGCAAGGGGGATTTATTCCTTAAGATATGGGAAAAAAACCATTGACGATTTCTTATCAAAATAAAATCACCAGAATTGCTGATAAACCATAAACAAACATTTTTAAATCACCTCTTCTCACTCTATTTCTTCATGGAATTACCTAAAAACTACGATCCCAAAGAAGCCGAGCCAAAATGGCAGAAGTATTGGGAAGAGCACGAAATTTATGCTTTCCACCCTGATAACAAAAAAGAAACCTATGCTGTTGATACTCCTCCTCCTACTGTTTCCGGCAAGATGCATCTGGGACACGCTTTTTCCTATACCCAACAAGATATTGTTGTGAGATACCAGCGAATGAGAGGAAAAAATGTTTTCTTTCCTTTTGGCACGGATGACAACGGCTTGCCTACAGAAAAATTAGTGGAGAAAAGTAAAAACGTCCTTTCCCGAAAGATGCCCAGGCAGGAATTCGTAAAAATCTGCAGCGAATTTATTGAACAAGAAAAACCAAAATTTATCCAAGCTTGGAAAGAAATAGGCTTGTCCGCTGATTTCAAAAGATCCTATTCTACGATCAACAAACACTGCCAAATCATATCCCAGTATTCGTTTATCGACTTGTATAAAAAAGGTCGGATCTACCCACTAGAATCTCCCATTTCCTGGTGTATGTCCTGTCAAACGGCCATCGCCCAGGCGGAATTCGAATCAGTGGATTTTAATTCCAAATTTAATGATATCATTTTTCGAAGTGGAGATAAACAACTAATCATTTCCACCACCAGGCCTGAACTTATTCCCGCATGTGTTGCCTTATTCCATCATCCAGAAGACCAGCGCTATAAGCATCTGCAGGGAAAGTTCGCTAAAGTGCCCCTTTTCGACTATGAAATTCCTATTCTCAGTGATGAATCTGTAGATAAAGAAAAAGGAACCGGGCTGATGATGGTTTGCACTTTTGGTGATAAAGAAGATGTTGACAAATGGCACCGCTTTTCTCTTCCATTAAGAATAGTTTTTGAAAAATACGGGGTAATGAATTCCTTTGCTGGGGAATTCAAAGGAATGAAAATTCCAGAAGCTCGTGAATCCATCCTAACAAAACTTAAAGAATCGAGATACCTCATTAAACAGCAAGACGTGCTTCATGCTGTAAATGTCCATGAACGATGTAAAACGCCTATTGAATTTCTTAAAACAAAACAATGGTATATTAAAATTCTCGATAAGAAAGAAGAACTTCTTGAAGCGGCAAAGAAAATTGCTTGGTATCCCCCTCATATGAAAGTTCGTTATGACCACTGGGTACAAAACTTAAATTGGGATTGGTGCATTTCCCGGCAAAGGCCCTTTGGCATTCCTATTCCCGTATGGGTTAGCAAAAAGTCGGGTGAAATCATCTTACCTGATGAAAAACAACTGCCCGTTGATCCGACTACAGATAAACCTCGCTATCTTCCTAAAAACCATACTTTTAAAGACCTTGAACCTGAAACAGATGTCTTAGACACTTGGGCAACTTCTTCTCTAACCCCAGAGATCGCCGCCAATTGGATGCACCAAGGGGAATATGATTTCAAATACAAAGATCAACCTTTCGCTCTCCGTCCTCAGGCGCATGATATCATCAGAACGTGGCTTTTCTACACTATTGTCAAAAGCCTTTCTCATCATCAACGAATTCCTTGGCAGGATGTTGTCATTTCAGGACATGCGCAAGATTTGCACGGAAGAAAAATGTCCAAATCTTTGGGAAATATTGTTGAACCTATGGAAATGATAAAAAAATATTCTGCTGATGCTTTACGCTTCTGGGCCGCCGGCTCTAAGCTAGGCGATGACCTGCCATTCCAAGAGAAGGATCTGATTACGGGGCAAAAATTTGCTACCAAACTCTGGAACGCCTCCAAATTTGCCTTAACTCATCTTGAAGATTACAAAAACGGAAAAGTTACGGAGACTTTTGACAAATGGCTTCTCAGTAAATTACAAAAAATCATTAAAGAGTCAACAGAAACCTTTGAAAAATACGAATATTACCATACCAAAGCAGAAGTAGAGAACTTCTTCTGGCATACTTTTTGTGACCATTATCTAGAAATTTGTAAAGACCGCCTCTATAATCCTGATCAGAGAGGAAAAGAAGCCAGAACAAGTGCCCAGGCTACTTTATACTTAAGTCTTCTGATCATTCTAAAACTTATGGCACCGATCCTGCCACACCTTACGGAAGAAATTTACCACCTCTACTTTGCTCAGAGAGAGAAAAAGAAAAGTCTTCACCTCTCAACCTGGCCGCTCTTCCAGAAAGAAATGATTAACGAAGTGGCAGAAAACGCTGGTGACCTCGGCATTGACATTATAAATACTGTTCGTAAATATAAATCTGAACAGAAATTGTCCTTGAAAGAAGAATTTTCAACACTTGTTCTGGCGAGTAACGATAAATTATTTCAAAAAAATATTCAGCTCCTTCATGACGATCTGAAGACTGTTCTCAGAGTGAAAGAAATGGTTTTTAAAGGAAAAACAACTTTAGAAACAGAAAAATTTGCCGTGAAAGTAGGAATTGTCTCCTAATTTAACTCTTTTTCTTAGATAAGATCACCATCCACCAATAACAAAAAGTCGACTAGATTCTGCTTTATTACAATATAAAATTACGAAAGTTTTAAAAGCAAAATCGCTTCTTTTTCCATTCCAGGGGCGTGAGATCACTTACGTTCTTTTAATGATATGAAAAGATGAGGTGTTTACTATGACAGAAGGATACTGTGTTAAGTGCAAAGCAAAAAAACAGATAGCGAGTGCTAAAGAAGTAAGCATGAATGGAAAAGGCGGCGTTAAACGCAAAGCCCTGAAAGGCAAATGTCCTAGCTGCGGCACAACCATGTTCAGAATTCTCGGAAAAGCATAGAGCACTCTTTTTTTTCTCTTTCTTTTTATTATATAGCGAGCGTACATAATAATCGTAATAAAAAGATGCGAGTGATATATGAAAGAACGAGTATAAATTTACGATGATTTCGTTCTTTCAGTATAGATATTAAAACGTTCTTAAGCATTAAAATGTTCTTAAAAAGAATTGTTATCTGCAACACGGCGTACGCCAACTATGGAACTTCGATAACCGGATATGCTCCTACTATTCGCCAAGAAATTTTCTTCATCATCAAAACAACAAACACGCACAACTAAATCCTCTTTCTGATCAGGAGATAAATGAGTTATAACTATTTCCGGCGCTAAAAGATAAACTCTTTTCCCAGCGCCTATTTTAGAACCATAAACCGCGTGAAACAGTTTTTTTTCTTCCAGTGTATTTTTGGCATTGGTTTCAACATATAAAGAAAGTTTACGTATAGAATCGCTTTTGCATCTCAATTCAGAATAATTAATATAAGTTGAAGCTCCCGATCTTAGGACTACCAGAAGATACTCTTTCATTTCACCTGAAGGAGAAAAAAAATCGGTATTTAAAATACCTTGATATAAGCTTCTCCTAAATCTCTCCTCCATGAAAGGATTGCTTTCTCTACCGAGCAGATTAAAAACAGGTTTATTATCAACAAGCCTGTAAATCCCCAGATTATTAGTACAAATATCTTCAATAGAAACTCCCTGTTTCGAGGCGGCAAAGGCTTCCTCAGCCGTTTTCCACGTTGTGGCATCATCAAGCAACTCCAG
Source organism: Candidatus Woesearchaeota archaeon (assembly GCA_018303445.1). Classification (GTDB taxonomy): domain Archaea; phylum Nanobdellota; class Nanobdellia; order Woesearchaeales; family GW2011-AR9; genus JAGVYE01. The sequence goes on along the minus strand of JAGVYE010000001.1, from coordinate 40,788 downwards.
ATTCCTGAGAAGATTTCCTCCTTCACTAATTCTTTCCAGATTTCTTGACACGGGCGTCAAACTCATAATAAAGCGTAAGAATTAGCTGTTTTTATGAAGGTTTCGTTATTTTAGCTTCAAAAGATCGAATAAGGAAAAAATCTTTACCTGCCCCACACTTCCGGATTAACGATCGCCTCCGGCCTTTTTCCCGCCAATACATCCAAAATATTTCTTGCCGCAAGTTCCGACATCGCGGATCGCGCTTCCACCGTTGCCGATGCCGTATGTGGTGTTAACACGACATTTTTCATCTTTGTTAACCCCTGTGCCAGTTTTGGTTCATGTTCATAGACGTCTAACGCCGCGCCTGCAATTTGTTTCCTCTTCAATGCTCGCACCAAGGCTCTCTCGTCAACAATCTCTCCACGGGAAGTATTAATAAGATAGGCTGTCCTTTTCATCATCTTGAATTGTTTCTCCCCCATTAAATGCTGTGTTGTCGGCAGAAGAGGAACATGGACAGTTACAATATCTGCATTTCGCAAAATTTTTTCTAAAGAAGCGTATTGTGCGTTAAACTCTTTTTCAAAATTCTCGTTACGTTGTACATCGTAATATAAAATCTTCATCCCCATTCCTTTTCCTGCCCGCTCTGCCACGCCGCTGCCGATTCTTCCCAGGCCAATTATTCCTAATGTCTTCCCTTTTAACTCCATTCCTAAAAAAAGCATTGGTTCCCAGCCTTTATACTTTCCTGTTCTCGTAAAAGTATTAGCCTCCACGATTCTCTTCGTAACCGCGAGCATTAAAGCAAAAGTGTGCTCTGCAACGGCATCTGTCAAAACGCCAGGCGTATTACAGACAGGAATACCTTTCAAAGTAGCGTATTTTACATCAACATTATTAAAGCCCACAGCATAGTTAGAAATTACTTTTAGTTTATGGTTGACATTTATAACTTCTTTATCAATGGTGTCGGTAAGTAAACACAAAAGTGCATCACACCACTTTACTCCTTTGATTAGTTCTTTTCGAGAAATAACTTTATTCTTTGGATAAATGCGAACATCGCAACACTCTTTCAGTATTTTTATTCCGGAATCGGGGATTTTTCGCGTCACAAAAACTTTGCTTTTCGACATGAGGAAGTAATCAACTTTCTTTTATTTAAATGTTAGTTACTATTTAAAAAGAAGTAAAGATAAAAGAATACCCTCCACAATCTTATACTTTCTGAAGAAGTTCCCTTTTTCTCCTCAGCCTATAACTTTTTCCTTTAACATCAATACATTCAAAAATTTCTTCAAAACGATCTTCATACCTCATGGCGTCTCCTTTATTACTTTTATTTTCTCCTCTATCATGAAGATATTGCCTCTTTAATTCTGCCGAACTAGTATTACTTGTCAAATATATTTTTATTCCTCCCTTTTCCTGACCAAAGATTAACAATATATCTAAGAAAGCCCTTTCAAAAGAGTTTTTTTCTAAAGTTTTGATATCATCAAGAACAAAGATTTGTCTTTCAGAAATTTGGTTTTTAACATCATCTATTTGTACCGAATCTTTAGAAAAATGATAATTTGGCTTTAATCCATGTAAATACCACCATCGTTTAGCTAAAGCCATGGCGATGTGACTTTTTCCTACCCCTTTTTCCCCGCAAATAAACAAACCTGAAGGTTCCTCCGGGGGGAGTGCAAACTCGCGCTTAGCTTTTACTAATAAACGCTCTTGCGTGCCATCCGCCTCAGAGGAGGTATCAGGATGATAATTCCAAAAATTAGAGCAGAGGTTATCACGCATGGGAAATCGGCGATAACCTACAGAGGAGATGGGAAGTTGTTTATAAAAATCTAAATCTAACCTCAATAACTCAGCCGTATCTGGTCGTAATCCTGATACGTCAAAAAGCGATACAGGAAAAGAATCGCTCGTTACTACTAATGGCGATCCTGTAGGAAATTCTTTTCTGATTACAACTCCATTCTCAGTTGTTTCATAACCACATCTCCCTGAAGGCGTGACAGAAATAATTTTATTATGCTCTTTGGCATAAGTAATTTCATCCACCAAAACGTCATCAACATAAACGGCTCTGGTATCAATCAATGCAGAAAACAGTTGGAATGGTGTTGGGTCTTTAACTACTGGAAAAACAGTTCCTGTTCCCAGAAATTGAGCTTGAGGATAATTTTCAGGTCTTTTAACAACCCCCGCCATTTCAGAGGTTACTTCTAAATTTTCAACTCGCAGAATACCATCCTCTCCAAGCGTACTTCTTATCAAAAGATCAGCTAAAGAATAACCTCTTTCCATAAAAAATAGTAGAACGAATTCGAGAATATAAACTTATTTCTTCTCGATAATAAATTTTCTAGTTTTTACTAACGAGATTTAACATAGTTTCGGACTAAAACGAGTTCATTGGAAGACCCGCAATAGAAGTATGTATGCCGTATTGAGGTTAATAATTTTCGAATTCGAGATAACTGTTTTCTTGCTTTAGTGATGCGATGACTGCATTTTACTTCATAAACATCATATTCTCTTCCTAATAATGCTAAAATGTCAATTTCTGCAATTAAACGATGTCTCTTTGAATAAAGAGGAACATTGGTAAGAATAATATCATACTGTGACTGTAAAACCTCAGACAAAGCGTTTACATAAGTATCATGTTTGTTGAGTCTGACGATGTAGAAATAAAGACCATTTGAATATAAAAAGGTTATGACCAACAGTTTTTACAAAATGAAACTACGTGCACAACTTAAGACTTTCTTTATAAATAGCTTCTGCACTACAGCCAAATTTTTTTAATAATTCATCTGGTTCTCCTGATTCTCCAAAATGATCTCGAACACCAATTCGTTTCATTTTCACAGGATAAACTTCGGATAAAAATTCCGCCACCGCACCACCTAATCCTCCTGCAATTTGCGCTTCTTCAACAGTTATTACTTTTTTACATTTTCTGGCTACAGTAAGTAAAGTTCTGCCATCTAAAGGCTTAATGGTATGACAATTTACAACCATCGCTTTAATTCCCTTTTCATTTAATTTGTCTGCTGCCAGCAGACATTCATAAATCAACGGGCCAGCGGCAACCAGCGCCACGTCAGAACCATCCTTAAAGATTTGGGCAACTCCGATTTTAAAAGAAGTTTTACTTGTTGTGATCTGCTCTGTTTTTTCACGAGCAAAACGCATATAGGTGGGACCTTTATACTTCGCAATGGCCGCCGTGGCTTTTTTGGCCTGCTCATAATCACAAGGTACTACTACAATCATGTTCGGCAAAGCCCGCATTAAGGCCAGATCTTCCAACATTTGATGAGTAGCTCCATCAGGGCCAACGGAAATGCCAGCATGGGCGCCGATAATTTTAACATTGCGATCATTATAACAAATCGTGGTTCTAATTTGCTCCCAGCACCTTCCTGGGCAGAAGACCGCATAAGACGAAGCAAAGGGAATTTTACCAACGTCAGCTAATCCCGAAGCAACTGTAACAAGGTTTTGTTCCGCTACCCCCATTTCAACATAGCGCTGGGGAAATTTTTCAGCAAAAGCCTGAACTCGCGTCGATTCTTTCAAGTCAGCGCAGAGAACCATGACTTTCTTATTTTTTTTGCCTAATTCCATCAGTGCGTCTCCGTATCCATTTCTGGTAGGAACTCGCTCCCGTGTTAAGTCCAAATTCATTTGTTTATTGAGATTCTTCATGAATGCAGGGGGCGTAATTTTTTATGGTAAAGATACCAGTTTCCGCGTTCCTTAGCTTCTTTTTGATGAAGCTGCTCTAAAGCAATTGCTGTTTGTTTTTCTTTGGCTGGTGTCCTTTCTGTGGTTATAGTACCAGGAGGGGAACCATGCCAACGGTAATCCCCTTCCATGTAGGAAACTCCTTTACCAGGCATAGTGTTAGCAATAACCATCAACGGTTTGTTTTTATTCATTCTAGCTGCAGTTAATACTTTTAAGATTTCCTGCATATCATTGCCGTTTATTGTTTGAACATTCCAATTGAAAGCCCGATATTTCTGGTCCAAGGGGTCGAGAGGCATAACCTGTTCTGTATTTCCATCAATTTGGATATAATTTCTGTCCGTGACCGCAACCAAATTGTTCAGTTTATGTTTGGCAGCAAATAATACTGCTTCCCAGTGGTTGCCCTCATCTTGTTCCCCATCGCTGCATAAGCACCAGACAAGATTTTTTTTCTTGTCGAGTTTGAAACCATAAGCCATCCCGGCAGCTTGCGATAATCCCGACCCCAGCGGACCAGAAGTAGTTTCCAGTCCAGGTAAAGCAACGCGATGTGGATGTCCTTGTAACCTCGTGCCTAATTTGCGGAGTGTTAATAATTCTTTTTTGGGAAAATAGCCGGCATTAGCCATCGTTGCATATAACACTGGACAGATATGCCCATTAGACAGAATTAACCTGTCCCTGTCCGGCCAGTTAGGTTTTTCAGGATTGTGCTTTAGAATATTAAAGTAAAAAGCAGTAAAGATATCAGCCATGCCTAATGGTCCGGCTGAATGGCCGGATTTAGCTGCACTTAAGGAAACAATACTATCTTCTCTGATAATATCCGCCATCATTCTAAGGTCCTCAATCTTAGTAAGTTTTCTCATCCTCTTTTCAACTCATCTTCTTTTCAAAAGAAGTAAAACCTCGTCTTTAATAAAGGTTGCGTGGAAGAAGAAAAAGAAAAGAGATTTTAACAGAATTCGCAGGTATTCTTTCCCTTGCCTCCTTTCTTCATCCCTGCTTTAGATTTTTTTGCTGACTTCTTTTTGCCTTTCATAACCATAAAAACTCACCTTCAATTTCTAGGAAGAATCTGTCATTAATAAATTTTTCCTTGTGAAAAAAAATCCCATGACCAAAAGAGTTGCGATCAACAGATGTTGTATTGTGCAAAAAGGACAAATCACGATCAGTCCAATTTCTTGGGGAAGTAAATAGAGCTCGACGAAAAGGAAATAAAGAGCGCTCATGATCCCTAAGATCATCCAGACCTTAAGATACAAGAACCATTCCTTTTTCTTCCAGAGCATTAAAGAAATGATGCCTAAAAGAACCAGCCACCAAAGAACAGCATAAAGAGACACCGCTATCCCAGAGAGGAAGGGAAATTCTCCGTAAGAGGATTGAGTGACGATGGAACAGGAAAAATTAGGGCTAAAATCACAGAAGCTGCTTCTCAGAAAGTAATATTCAACCGTTTGGTATGCCGCCGTTATAAGACCGAGTATTCCCAGAACGAGCATTACTTTCAAAATCATTGCTTGATTTTTTTCTTTCATAGCCAAAAAATGTTGATATTGAATATTTTCTATGAAACAAGAAAAGAAACTTCCTATAAAAAAGTATCTGCACCAATAATTAAAAAGAATAATTGAAACTCTCATTTTGAGAAAATTTTAGTCAAATACTTTTATCTCCAAAAAGAAAATAATGATAAAAGTATGACGGATATTTTTAGGTCAATTGAAAGGGCGAGAAAAATTGCTCAAAGGCAAGTACCACGCATACAGTTAACCGTAGATAACCTTATCAGTAATGAAGAGATTGACCCCACAGTTATTGAACGACAGCTTGATGAAATTCTTAATTACGCTCCTTTTGGCATTGCAGTACGTGAATTTCAGCGCTTGAATGCCTATTACCGAACCATTGACAGAGATGCGGCACAGGATTATGATAAAACACTCAGAATTCTGCGTGGAGAAGAAGGATAGTTTTCTGTAAGCCTCTTTTTGGGAAAAGACATAAAAAGAGAACCTTTTATGAAATAATCATGAAAAAAGTAGTTATAATTGGGGGCGGGTTTGCCGGAGCAGTCGCAGCCAGGAACTTAGAAAGAGACTTTGATGTAACATTAATTGACACTAAAGATTATTTTGAATTTACTCCTTCCATTCTTCGCACCTTGGTAGAACCACAGCATGTGAAAAAAATCCAAGTACTGCATACGCACTATCTTCATAAAGCCCATATTGTGCGTGACTCCATTATAAAAATCAAAGATTCTTCCGTGTCCACAAACCAACAAGAATTTTCCTACGACTATCTAATAATCGCCTCTGGATCACGCTATGAAACTCCCATTAAAGAAACAAACAGGGTTGTAGCAAGCAGAGGGCAGGAACTTCGCCTTTATGCGCAAAAATTAAGGCATGCTCAAGACGTTCTTATTATTGGCGGAGGAATAGTTGGTGTCGAATTAGCGGCGGAAATTAGTACTCATTATCCTGAGAAAGAAATTACTCTTATTCATACTAAGCCAGAATTAATGGAACGAACTCCACAAAAAGCGCAGAGGTATGCAAAACAATGGTTGGAAAAAAGAAAGGTACAACTTATCTTCAATGAAAGGATAATAGAAAATGAAAGCGGCGTATATAAAACTAGAACAGGGAAAAAACTCCATCCCGATATTGCCTTTCTATGTACCGGTATCATGCCGAACTATGAGCATCTGGCTTCATATTGCTCAATAGAATTAAATTCAAAGAACTTTCTGTGCGTCAATGAATATCTCCAAGTGCAAGGCCATAAAAATATCTTCGCCGCTGGCGATATAAATAATATTAAAGAAGAAAAAACAGCCCAGAGTGCTGAGAAACAAGCGAGATTAGTTGTCAAAAACATTTATCATTTAGAGCAAGGAGAACCATTACTAATGTATAATCCAGAGCCGAAACCAATGGTTATTAGCTTAGGAAAATACAATGGAATTTTTATTTATAGAGATTTTGTCTTTACCGGTCTTATTCCTGGAATTATGAAAACTATTATCGAATGGAAAACGATGAGAAGGTATAGGTAATTATTTTTTTTTCTTCATCTCCATGATTTTGTGGTTTAAGAAAGGTATTACTTCATAGTGGCAATTTCAGAAATATTTATAAAGAAAGCTTAGTTATAGAATAAAATGGCATTAAGACTAACTAGAAGAGAAAGCATAATTGCCGGTTCACTAGGACTATTAAAATTGGCTTGTGAATCATCTCCAGCAGCAGATCTACGGCAAGAAACTCCCGTATTTTCATGTAAACCAGATTTAAGAGATATTATAATCTTTCAATCTCAATCAATTGACCTTCTTGAAAAAGATCAAAGAATTAAAAGCATAAAACCGGATGGTTCTGAAGAGAAAGACTTAGTTAATGATGGAGCAATGAACATAGTTGTTGGACTAACAAATGATGGGTGTGGGATTGCTTATCTAACGAGAGATAGCCAAAGAACAGCACTAAATATCATGAATAGTGATGGAAGTTTTCGAAGAGAAGTTGCTGATTTAAGAAGAGGAGAAACTGCAGGTATAGATTTCTCGCCAAATGGGAATAGATTATTAGCCTACGGCAATGAATATTTTAAAGAAGGATGCATTCCTGAACATAGTGAAGGTTGTTTACAACTAGACTTAATGCTTACAGACTTAAGAACAAGAGAAATAATCCCTATAGAGTCAGGCTTAAGCGGACTGCCGCAATTCGCACCAAATGGAAAAACCTTAGCATATCTCTCATTTAAAAAAACAAGAGAAGAAATTGATTCCATAGATTTAAGATTATATAATGTAGAAACAGGAAACAGACAAAATATAACGAGTGGTGAAATGATCAATGAAAGTTTTGCTTGGTCACCGGATGGAGAAACAATTGCTTATGCCAGTGGAATAAATAACGTTATTCTAACTATTACTGATTTAAGCGGAAAAAAAAGAACAGTAAGATTAGAAGGATCAATGTTACATGCCTTGTCTTGGTCTCCAGATGGAACAAAAATAGTATTAAACATCTATGACCAAATATCAGAAAATTTCGGTTTGGCAATATATGATCGCGATTCAGGAAAAGTATTAAACCTCCCAAAAAATAGAGAGATTTATCAACCACACGCCTTTGAATGGTCTCCCGACAGTTCTAAATTAGTAATAAGTGGTTCCACAACTGAAAATATTCCAGAAGGAGTACCACCTGAATCCGTATATCTCAGTGCTTTATTTATTTATGATCTAAACTTAGACAGAATGGATCGTATTACAATTTCAAATGGAGTTAATGTCGATACAAGCTCAGGACCAAGATTTTTACTAAATGGTTCAAGAATAGTTTACACAGGCCAAGCAACATTAGAAGAACCAAGAGACCTTTTCACCATTAATCCAGACGGGACGGATAGAAAAAGACTAACAAACAATGGATTTAATAACTATGTTCCCTGGTTAGGCAAATGATGAAAAGAGAAAGTAAGATAAGGATATTAAAAGATTTATGGAAAAGAATTAAAATTTTCTCCTAAAATCCATCGCTTGCCTTCTCCGCTGCCTTTTGTATGACCTCCGGCAAAGCCGGATGAATATAAATCATTTTTAATAAATCCTCAGCTGTTGCGCCAAACGTCATCGCATAGATTAACTGATGAATCATCGTTGACGCTTCCTCTCCCAGGATATGTGCTCCCAATAATTTTCTTGTTTGTTTGTGAAATAACAATTTAACAAATTCTTCCTTTGAACTTAAGCGTGCTTCTCCCATGGCTGATTTTCGATATTCATTTTTCCCCACCACATAAGAGATATTCTTCTTCTGCAACTCTTCTTCCGTCATTCCTACAGATCCTACTTCCGGATTTGTAAACACCGCATGGGGCATGGGAGGATATTGAATTGGTTTTCGTTGCTTACCGAATAAAGCTTGAAATAAAAACTGACTTTCAAAATTCACACTATGTCTGAACATATAGTTCCCCACCACATCACCTAGAGAATATACCCCCGGCACTGCTGTTTCTAAATACTCATTTACTTTAATAAAGCCCTTTTCATTTACAGAAATGTTCGTATTCTCTAACCCTAATTTATCACTATTCGGCATTACACCTGTAGCCATCAGTAATCCATCGCCACTTATCTTTGATTTTTTACCTTCAGCATCTTTAAGATAAAGAGTAAACTTTTTCTTTTTGTACTCTACTTTTTCCGTCACGGTCCAAAAATGCACTTGATATCTCCTTGAAAAGGCTTCTGTAAAATTCTTACTTATTTCTCCGTCTTCCCGTGTCAATAAAGCCCTGTCTCGAACAAGTAAATGAACTTCCGATCCCAAAGCGCCATAGGCATGACCAAGCTCGCAGGCAATGTATCCCCCGCCGATAACGAAAAGTTTTTTTGGTAAAAGCCGCGACCGCAATGCTTCCATACTTGTGAGATAGGGCGTTCCTTTTAATCCTGGAATAAGAGGAATGGAAGATCGTGCTCCGGTGGCAATAACAATTTTTTCCGCAGTTATCTTTTCACCTTGCACTTCTATTATTCTATTCGAAATAAAACGAGCATGGCCGGAATAAAAAGCCAATCCTTTTCTCTTTTCCTGATACCATTCTTTAATATCATTTGACTCCGTGTCCGTCGTTTTATTAATCCGCTTAAGAATTTGTGGGAAATTAATTGATTTTTGATAGGCTTTAATGTAAAACTTTTCCGCTTCTTGGATTATTCGCGAGACATTTGCAGGATGGATCAGCATCTTCGAAGGAATACAGCCACGGTTCAGACAAGTCCCTCCTAACTTCCACTCTTCTATTAAAGCTACGGTATAACCTAACTCATACGCTAAAGAAACAAGATTCGCCCCCCCACCAGAACCAATAACAATTAAATCAAATGTTCTCATAATATTACCTCTTTTTCAATAATGAAAGATAAACTGTTTAAATTAATAAAGTTTGTTATAACCTTTTTTGGATTTCTGAATGGACTGTTTGCTATTAAAATACAGTCAATTTTATTATCTATTTTCACAGAAGTATTATATACTACAAGATCTTCTTAAAATTAGATATGTCCAAAAAAAAGAGTTGTAAGCTGAAAATAATTAAGTGGATGTTCTCCTTTTCACTTCTCGCGATTATTATCTTTTCTTATTTATTATTCCTCCATTATGCGGATACAGAAAGCTTTTGTGATTTTGCACCCGAATTAAGCTGCGACATTGTCAATAAAAGCATTTACTCAGAATTCCCGCCAGGAAGCGGGATTCCCGTGTCATTCCTGGGAATAGTGACTTTTATGATTGTGGTTGTTTCTCTTTTCTCTATCAAAACAAATAAAGAACTAAAACTTAACTCTTTTCTTCTTAATAAAAAATCGTTTTCAACTTTTTTGTTTTATTTGATGCTCCTGAGCCTGCTCTTTGCACTTTATTTGCTGTACACGGAATTAGTTTTTATTCTGTCGATCTGCATTCTTTGTGTGGCGGCAGACCTGATTATTATCGTGATGCTTATTTTATCGTACCAATTAAAAGTGATATGCCATGAAAAGAGATAGAATTATATTGACATTATTAATACTAGGATTGTTCTTTATTATAGGCTGTAGCAGCTCTTCTTATCCCAAGGACGTTACGGACAAGTTAGCGAACTGTTTAGCCGAAAAAGAAGTTAAAGAATATGGCGCTTTCTGGTGTCCAAATTGTGCCAAGCAAGAAAAGATGTTTGGAAAATCAAATTTTATCTTAAAAGAGAAAGAAGTATACATAGAATGTGACCCGCGTTGTGATGTGGCAAAAGAGGAATTGCCCGCTGCCTGTCGCGGCATAAAAGCGAAAACCAGTCTTTGCCTGGAAAAGAAGGTCGAGAAATATCCCACCTGGGAATTTAAAGATGGAACAAGAATTGTGGGAGTTCAGCCTTTGGAAACTATTGCTCAAAAAGCAGGATGTGCTTTCGCATGAGATTTAATGCTTTCTTAATCTTGACGCTATTTTTTATCTTTTGTAGTGTTTTTTTCCTTGCTTCCGGAGAATTCTCTCTTACAGGAGCAGTTGCTCTGGAAAACATTTCTTTCCCAACCCTTCCCATCGTTCTCACAACAGCTTTAGTAGACTCTATTAATCCTTGCGCTATCGGAGTTTTAATTTTATTAATTGGAACCCTCTTGGCTTTATCAAAGAATAAACAGAAAATGCTTTTTGTTGGGATAATTTATATCCTTGCAGTTTACATTACATATTTATTAGCAGGGATTGGTCTATTGCTTTTCCTGCAACGATTTAACTTAGCGGAACCTATAGGCATAGGAGTAGGAATTTTAGTTATTATTCTCGGTTTTATTGAGATTAAAGATTTTTGGTGGTATGGCCAAGGGTTTTCATTAAGTATTCCCTATCAGAGAAGCCTTGAGATTAAAGAAAAGATAAAAAAAATTAGTGTCTTTGGAGCTATAGGTTTGGGAATTTTCGTCGCCGCGGTAGAACTTCCCTGCACAGGGGGGCCTTATTTAGCGATTACAGCGTTGCTGTCCAAGATTGGATTTGAACCCATGGTAGTTTTTTATCTCCTTCTTTATAACTTTATTTTTGTCCTCCCTTTAATTGTTATTTTACTACTCGTTTATTTTGGATTAAAGGTTAAGAGACTAGAAGAATGGAGAAAGCAAAATAGGAAATGGATGCGGTTAATTACCGGGTTAATAATGGTTGCATTAGGAGTTATTTTGATTTTATTCTCCACAAATATAATACGTCTCGGATAAGATGTGCTTAAGTAACAAAAAGGAGGTTTGTAAAAAATGAAGAAAACTGTAATTCCTGTGGAAGAAAAAAGTGTTGGAAAAACTAGTAAAGTGGAGTGGATTTTAAGAATAGGTTTGTTTGGTGAGTTTGTAGGCCATGGCGTCTTTGCCCTGCAATTAAAACCAAGATTTATCGAAATGTTAACGGCAATGACGGGCATTACGGGAGCTACAGCTATGAATCTTCTTAGTCTCGTAGGGATTATGGACCTGATAGTGGGAATTTTAGCTCTTATTTACCCTCTTCGCTTGGTGCTCATCTGGGCAACAGCCTGGGGTTTCTTAACTGCCCTTGCTCGACCAATTGCTGGAGATCCTATTTGGGATTTTATAGAACGCTGGGCTAACTGGGCTGTGCCTTTAGCATTATTGCTCATTCGCGGCTGGCCGCGAAAATGGAAAGAACTCTTTGCTTGATTTTTCTTTTTATTATCTTTTTCAGAATTGGACAATAACAGTTATAAAGCTCAAAAGGATTTAGCTAGTAAAGAGGTGAAAATTATGATCGTTAAAATTTACACTACCCCCACCTGCCCTTGGTGCAAAAAAACAAAAATTTTTCTTAAAGAAAAAAAGGTTAAATACCAAGAATTTGATGTTAGTACTAATGAAAAGGCCCGTAAAGAGATGATTGATAAATCACGTCAAATGGGTGTTCCTGTCTTAGATATTAACGGAGAGATTATCATTGGTTTCGATCCAGGCTCAATTGAAGTAGCATTAGAGAAAGAAACAAAAAGAAAGAAATAAAGAGAGAGACAAAATAAAAATCCCAACCGCCCCAAGGGGCGGGGTATTTTTAATGTATCTGATATCCCATCTGATAATGGCGAATTGATGCAAAACAACCCAACTACCGCAAGCAGTGGGGTATCAGAAACAAATGAAAATTTTAGGGGATAGCACAGATTAACAAAGCATAAATAAAATGGGAAAATATCTCCAAATTATGCAAACGTTTACACTGCAAAATATTCCTAATTTAGACACCTGCGTCCTGGCGGCTCTGGAATTGTTCTCAAAAACGAAGCTTCCCTCTCTTCCCATCAGCAAATGGAAACGCCCTTTAGTCATTGGCAGCGGCAACGCCGCCGCTATCGGCCAGATTATCTTCAATGACCATGATGCCGTTTACGCCAATGAAAATTCTTACCAAGAAAAACTTCTGAAGATTAAAAATATTGATGCTGTTCTCATTTTTTCCGCCTCAGGAGGAAAACATGCCCCATTAATGGCAAAAGAAGCGAAGAAAAGAAAGAAACCAGTCTACCTTATTACCAACAACCAAAAGGCTCTGGCCGCAAAAGAGCTGCCTTCTCAAAATGTTTTCATTTTCCCCAAAAATAGAGAACCATATACTTATAACACATCAACATATCTGGGTATGATTTTGGGAAAAACACGAGAAAATCCCTATCATATCCTTCAGTTTATAGAAAAAACCATTGCCAAACTTAATTTTCCCAATTTTCAAAATTATGGTGCTTTTTATCTCCTCCTTCCACCACAATTTGAGCTTATGAGAGAGATGTTAGACAAAAAATTTGTGGAAATGTTTGGCCGAGAGCTTGCCTACTCTATTTTTTCTACAGAATACGTTAAACATGCTACGACAATTGTAAAACGTCCCGATGAATTATTTATCAGTTTTGGTGATAAAAATACTTTATGGGGAAAAGATCGCTTTGACCTCCCTCTCCCTGCCAAAGCTGATTATGGGAGTATTATGGCTGTAAGCTATTTTATTATGGGCCAAATTCAGAAAAGTAAACCTCCCTGGTTTAAGAAAAATATCGTTTCGTACTGCAAAGAAATCAGTGCCATATTTGGTAACGAAATAAAACCGATTGTAGAGTAAAGGAAAAGAATGCCCGAAATAACGTTCATAATCTTAGGTGTAACCGGAGATTTAGCAAAGAGAAAAATTATTCCCGCCATTTACAAACTTATCGAAGAGAACAAAATTGAGAAATTTGCCCTTGTTGGTGCAGCGCGACGAGAATTAGAGATGAAGGAAATTCTGAAGGAAGCGCGGGAATTTATTAAAGATGTCAAGGAAAATATCTGGCAAAGGCTTGAAAACAATGCGTACTATCAACAATTTGACTTTTATGATTGTCAGCATTACCGTAAGCTAGGAAAAATCTTACGAAACTTAGAATCAAAACATCAATTGCCTGGCCATCGGCTGTTTTATCTTGCCACTCTCCCCGACCACTTTAATGCTATCACTCTTAATCTCGCAAAGACAGGTATTGCCAAAGAGCAGGGAAAGAAATGGTCGCGTCTTGTCTATGAGAAACCTTTTGGACACGATCTACCGTCAGCAAGGAAAATTAACCGAGGAATTGCGCGCGTCTTTAATGAAAACCAAGTGTACCGGATAGATCACTACTTAGGAAAAGAATTAGTTGGCAATATTGCCATTCTCCGCTTTACTAATCGGGTTTTAGAGCCGTTATGGGATTCCTCAAACATCCAGTCTGTTCAAATTCATTTCCGGGAAAAAATCGGGCTAGAAGGCCGGGGTAATTTTTATGATAAATATGGTGCTCTCAAAGATGTTGTGCAAAACCATATGCTGCAAATGTTAGCCCTTACGGCTATGGAAGCTCCACAGAAATTAACCGGAAAATTCATCCGTGATGAAAAAGCAAAAGTATTGAAGGTCATAAAAGTTAAAGACCTGCTATTGGGCCAATATAGCGGCTATCAAAAAGAAAAAGATGTGGACTCAAACTCTTCTACAGAAACTTTTGCCGCTGTTAAATTAAGCATCAACAATAAACGATGGAAAAACGTCCCTTTTTACCTTATCACGGGAAAAAATCTGGATAAGAAAGAAGTAAAGATTGATATTAAATTTAAGTCCGTGCACTGTCTTCTTTCAGCGAGCTGCCCGAGTGATACAAATTATCTTACCATTCGCGTGCAGCCAGATGAGGGTTTTTCCCTGGAATTGTTTGCCAAGGTTCCTGGAAAAGCAAATGCCGTCATGCCGGCAAAAATGAATTATTGCCATGAATGCATACGCGACCTTCGCTCCCCGGAGGCTTATGAAATACTGCTTGAAGATGTGATTAAAGGAGACCAGTCCCTTTTTGTTCGTAGCGATGAAATAGAATATCAATGGAAAGTCATCAAACAAATTCTTCGGAAAAAAAATCAGATCTATGAATATAATATCGGAAGTGCCGGACCGCAGGAACTCTCGCTTTTTGAAAAAAAACATCATTTGAGGTGGCGATTATGAAACTAGGTTTAATTGGTTTAGGAAGAATGGGATACCATATGGCGGAAAGGCTGCTTCTTCACAAGCATATGGTTGTGGCGTATAATAGAAGCCCGGAGAAAGTCGATGAAATTGCCAAGAAAGGGGCCCTTCCTGCCTATAGCATCCCAGAATTATTGCCAAAGCTCGATAAGAAAAAAATTGTCTGGCTGATGTTGCCCGCAGGAGAGCCGACGGATGAAATGATCAAAGAACTTCTTCCTCTTCTTAAGAAAGGAGACATTATCATTGATGGCGCAAATGACTTTTATGAAAATGCCGAAAAACATGACTCTTGGTGTAAAAAGTATGGAGTACATTTCTTCGACTGCGGCGTTTCTGGCGGCATTTGGGGATTGCAAAACGGATATACTTTAATGATTGGCGGTCCGAAAGAAGAATTCTCGGCCATAGAACCTTTTTGTAAATCTCTCGCCCCAAAAGGAGGGTATGGATACTTTGGTCCTGCTGGCTCCGGCCATTTTGTAAAAAGTGTGCATAATATTATTGAATATGTGTATCTTCAGGGTTTGGCGGAAGGTGTTGAACTGCTCAGCAAATTTAAGCATCCGATTTCGTTGGATAAAGCCACAGCCTTATGGGAACCGGCCTCTGTTATCAGAAGTTGGCTTTTAGAATTAACGACAAAAGCCTTGCGCCGTGAAGATTTTAAAAATATTGGTACCACTATCGGCAGCGTAACCATCGGAGAACTGCGCAAAACCAAAGAAGCCGTGAAAGGGTACGCTCCGGCTTTCGATGTCGCAACGATGATTCGAGAAGATAAAAGTGGAAAGTTTTCGTTAGGAAAGAGCGTTATTGCGGCCGTACGAAACGAATTTGGCGGACATGCCTTGGAAAAAAAGTGACTACCTTCAGCTATCTTACCAAAGACCAAAGTGACCAGAAGGTAGTAGAGATTATTACTTTTTCTCTTTCTAAACTTCTCCGAACTCAGCAACAGGTTGTTTTTGCCATTCCAGGCGGCAGAAGTGTTTCTGGCATTTTTAAACTCCTCAAAAAAGCTGTTATTCCCTGGGATAATATTCATATTTTCATGATCGACGAAAGGATAGCTCCATTGGAAGATAAAGAAAGCAACTTCCGTCTCGCCAAAGAGACGTTCCTAGACGAATTAGTAAAAAATGGAAAAATTCGCCAGGAGAACCTCCACCCCTTCAAAGTACAAGAAGGAGTAGAGAAATATCAACAAGAATTACAGAAATATGGTGGAAAATACGACTTTATTCTAGTTAGTTCAGGAGAAGACGGACATATTGGAGCCTTATTCTCAAACCATCATTCTATAAAAGATCCATCGCCTTTCTTTATTACTATGGACGATTCCCCCAAACCACCACCAAAAAGGATGACCATGTCAGCTTTATTAGTAAAAAAAGCTCAGGTGGCGATTATTCTATTTTATGGCGAAGCGAAAAGAACGGCCTACGAAGCTTTCCAGCATCAGAACGTGGATGTTATTCATTGTCCTGCAAAATTAGTCCAGAAAGTACCAGAATATTATGTTGTCATGGACTTAAGATAACCATTATCAACAACAAATGGCACTGCCGAAGAAGAAAATGGTGAAAAGCTAACTTTCAGGGTAATTTTTTACATTATTAATACTTCGTAGTAGAAATTTTTATAAAATATTACCATTGGACTATTGTAATGTTAATCGTCAGGCGTGATGCCATGTATTTAAGAACCGCTCAAGGAAAAACAAAACTCCGAGGAGAGATTCACCAACTCCTAAAAGATTCTCCACCTTTTTCTCATTATGAAAAAATAACAACTCTTGGCACGAATGGACAAGCCTCATGAAAAAAAATCAGTTTACAATAGAGGAACTAGAACCATTACCTACGAGAATGATGAGACATAGTTTTCATATGCTGGACAATAACTTAAATGACGAAGAACCTAAACCACGAACCCATGCCCTTCTTCGCGGAAAGAAAAATTCTTTTCTTATGGAATATACTAAGGACACCGTTATGATTTCACCTCCCTTTGAGGAAGAACTCCAAGAAAACATGGAACCTTTAATAAAAGAAGTGAGTGATATTGCTTCTTTTGTATTATTAGTAGGATATTCAGACTCCAAATTAATACCAAAGAGTCTTTTTACAGATGGTCAGGAAAAAAAACCGAGAATGTATCAAAAACTATTGCCTTCCGAAGAATATGAACGGCGGTTGAAACGTTTTGCGCACACTGGTTTTTGGTATCGACGACTTACAACTGATGATACTCCTCAACTTGTAGATCTTGTTACCGCCTGGGTCAGAGAAAAACAAGAAGGAATCATGAGGAAAAGAGAAAGGAATAAAGACCAAGTTGATAAAGAAGAATTAGATAAATACTTATATAAAGAACTAGGTTGGTTAGATATTATACAGAAATATGCGCCTTCCCTTCGTTTAAGAATGCAGCAGCCATTAACTACAGTTTATGGAGCATTTGAAGAAAGTAAACTTGTTGCTTTCATTGAACTTTCAGGAAACAAGTCTTTTTATGTTTTCCGTAAGCGAGCCTGTATACGTAGAAATTCGCATTCGCCGCAAGAATTCCTCGATCTGCAGGTTATGAGCATATTAGCACGGCAGGGAGTTCCAATCATAGATCGCGGTTTTTATATTACACCATTAAGCCAAGATGATTTAGAAAGATATAAAAAAAAGTTTGGAACTACAGAATCGAAAATAGAAGGGGATTATCAGTTCAAGAGTCGCTAACCATATTTATTTTCGTGCAATACATCTTTCCTAAATATCTTCGTAAAGCTGCCGTAACTTTGTCTCCTTTCTTAATTCCTTCCGCAACAGCAAAGAGATTCTGATTCTTCTTGAGAACATAGATGGTCTTTCTTGTTTCTCCTTTCTCTAAAACGAGGCGGTAATTTCCGCTTTTTGTCATACTTTTACTGAGAACTTTCCCAGCAGCTTTCGGCATTTTCCGCCATTTCTCTTCTTTTACTAATTTATTCAATGTCCGCATCAGGTTTTTATGGTCTTGGGAAGCCATTAGAAAAGAATCAGGAAGAGTAAAGTAAGTGATCCAAGCAAACTCAAAGTAATAACAAATTTTTCACTATATTTCAAAGGAAACATAAGTTTTGTCTTCAAGGGATAAAGCAACGGTATTTTTTCTTCGACAAAAATATCAAGAAAGAGATGTAAGGAATACGCGGAAAAAATGAATAAAGAGTACGCTGGAAAAAGAACAAAGGAAACGAGAGATATAATGAGAAGCGCAAGAACAGTATGCAAGGGCTCAAAATGTATCGTTTTCTTAAAGAGATAGTCTAGCACTAAACCGATTTGGATCATAAACATCAGAAAGGCAGCAACCCAGTCTTGAGTGAGATAATAAACTAGAAAACCGCTAAAAATACCGAAACTGAGGTGGGCAGGAACATTCATAAAATAGCGGAAGTAAGCAGACTATAAAAAACATTTCTTTCAATTCTTCTTAAGAACACTCAAATTTTGGCGAGAACAGTAAGGGCATTCTCGGTTATAATCATTCTTTCGCGTAAATGAATAGTTACATCGGCGACAGGCAAATAAAGTATAACCTTCAGGAAGATTAAGAGAAGCTTCTTTCTGAATTGGTTTCTTCTCCAGCGACTGTTGTGAAAAAACCGCTTTATCTTGCACCATAGATGGTCTTTTGTAGACAGGCCTGTCTTTAATTACCCTAACTTTGCTTCCCGGCAGAGTATAACAATTCACGCAGATTAATAAATTTGAACCAGCTTCAACTTTTAATTCAGAAGCGTAGAACTGTAAATGACAATTACGGCATTCCATAACTAAATTGCTAAAATTTTCATCCACGGGTTATCCATCACCTACTTCTTTTAGATAGGATACCTAATTTTTAAAGATTTCGATGAAAAAGAAGTATATGAAAAACGGTGAAGTCAAAAAAATCATCTCTTCCTTAACTCATATCCTTCGGGCATATCTCCAATGTCATAACCTTTTTCTTGAATCATTTCGCGTAATAAATCGGCTTTCTTCCAATCTTTCTTTCTTCTGGCTTTCTGCCTCTCTTCCGCTAACTTCATAATTTCTTCTGGAATGGCATCTTTTTTAATTTCTCCCAGATTTAAACCAAAAATCTTATCGAATTCTAAAAGTAACAAATAGCGGTTATGGTTCGTTAACTTTTCGTCTTTCATAACTTCCCACATCGTCGCTAACGCTTGCGGTGTATTAAGATCATCATTAACTTGCGAAGTGAACTTTTTCAAGTATTCTTTTTGAGCCTTGCTATCTTTGCCATGATGACAATATTTCATCTTCAGCACTTTCTCAAACAACTTCTCTCTGGCACTCTTTGCCCCTTCGAGTCCTTCAAGGCTAAACAACATAGGTTTCCGATAATGTGTTCCTAAACAAAAATAACGGTAATCCAAAGGGTTAAAGCCATTCTCTTCTACTTTTTGGACAGTCCAGAAATTCTCTCCTGACTTAGCCATCTTTTCTCCTTTTTCCAGAACCAAGAATTCATTATGCAGCCAATATTTAACCCAAGGTTTTTTGCCAAAAGCAGCTTCTGATTGGGCTATTTCATTGGTATGATGCACGGGAATATGATCAATGCCACCACAATGAATGTCAAATTGTTCTCCCAGATATTTAGAGGCCATTGCTGAACACTCAATATGCCAGCCAGGATAACCTTCTAGACCCCAAGGAGAGGGCCATTTCATTTCCTGCTCCTGAAACTTTGATTTTGTAAACCATAACACGAAATCGTGAGGATTTTTTTTATTGAGATCACTCTCTACACGAGCTCTTCTTTCCTTCGCCAAATTTAAGCTTGCCAACTTCCCATAGTCTTTTAATTTAGAAGTGTCAAAATAGACGTTCCCATCTCTAAAATACGTAAACCCTTTCTTTTCCAGAATTTGGACCATTTCAATTTGTTCTGTGATGTGATCCGTCGCTTTACATAGAATATTTGGAGGAAGAAGATGTAATTTCTTCATATCTTGTTTGAAGGCGCGAGTGTAAAATTCTGCTACTTCCCATACTGTTTTTTTTTCCCGACGCGCTCCTTTCAACATTTTATCTTCGCCTTCATCTGCATCGGAGGTTAGATGGCCAACATCAGTAATATTCATGACATGCTTTACTTTGTATCCATTAAACAGAAGAACGCGCTTTAAGATGTCCTCAAAAATGTAACTGCGAAGATTTCCAAGATGCGCATAATTATACACTGTTGGACCGCAAGTATAAAGGCGAATACTATCAGAAAATAGCGGTCTAAACTGCTCTTTCTTACGGCTTAAAGTATTATAAACAGAAATTTTACTTCTATTAGTTAAGGAATCACCACTTCTTTTCATTTTATGAGATGAATCTTGTGTATTTATAAAAATTTACCGAGAAATTCTTAAAGAATGAAAGAAAAGATAAGGGGGTAGTTTTATGCTAGTTTTATGCAAAAAATGAAAATATACCAGCGGCAAGACCCTTGGGAAGATTCTATAGATAAGGTCATTTTAGATTTAAAAGATAGTTTAAGAAATTTCTTTCCCCTTCAGAATGATCCTAAACCATTTAGCACCTGGATACAGGAACAGCTTTATGTTGCAATGAGCCGTAATCCAAACTTCACCGCTTCTTGTGCAGATCCACTAGACAAAATGATTGGAAGAGATGACTGGTATGATCTTTGCAAAAACCAAACTGATTGGCAGGATGAGCATTTTACAGAAAAAGGGATTATTTTAAGAGTATCTTTTGAACGCTTAGCTGGATATTCTATACCGGGAGCTTTTACCCATCGGCAATATTTAGGCTTCTTTATTTATGAAAGAAAACTCTCCCCCGTTTCTCTCCTGAGCATCAAAAGAAAGCTCCCTAACCCATTTATCGACCCTGTCGAGCTTTGTTTCCGCTATTCTCTTCCTTCACTAAAAAGCGTGTTTGATTTTGTGAGAAGCAGAACCGGAAGGTTGGAACAAGCTTTGAGGAAGAGAAATTAATGAAAAACTGCTTTCCTATACAGCTTCTCAAAGGTAACCTTTATATCCTAATTTATTCTTCCTGAAAGAATGAAAACTATCCTTCTCAAAAGGATCATCTTGCTTTTACTTCTTCTTTCATCTCTTCCTTCTCTCCTTGCTGAGAAAGAAAACCTGTATTTATATAAATCATTAGAAATAGATTTCGAAGTTAAAGGTCAAGTAGATTTAATCGCAGAAGGCAATGGAGCATCACTGAAAGAAGCCTCCACAAAGCTGCTGTTGTTCCCAAAAGAAGATTCACGCCAGCAAGTCTCTAAGATCCAAAATGCAGGAGAACTGCAAGATGATGGTGTGCTTTATGAATGGAAAGATGGCCAACTTGGAACAAAAGACTTTGGGTACACAGTTGTTATTAGTACAGGCAGTGCCCGACAGGAAGTTCAAAGGAAAATTTCTTTTCCTCTCTCTGACAAAGACTTAGAAGGCTATAAAGAATATGCTAACCCGACAACAACCATTGATTCAAACCATCCTCTTATTAAAGCTAAAGCTAAGGAGCTTGCTGGGAATGAAGGAGATCTCTTCAAAGTTGTTTTTAATATCGCTGAATGGGTGGAACGCACCATCAATTATGACCTCAATACTCTTACGTCGGATGCGACGCAGAAGGCGAGTTGGGTGCTTGAGAATAAGCAAGGAGTTTGTGACGAAATGACCGCGTTATTTATCTCCATGGTCCGTTCCTTGGGAATTCCCGCGCGTTTTGTCAAAGGCGTAAGTTATACCACCTCCACTCTTTTTCAGAATCCATGGCAGCCTCACGGGTGGGCAGAAGTTTACTTTCCTTCTGTAGGTTGGGTAAGTTTTGATATTACTTTTGGCGAATATGGATACATAGATGCTACCCATATTAAACTGCGGGATGGATTCGATCCTTCAGAACCTGACACCAAATATGAATGGCGGTCAAACAATGTAAGATTAGAAGCAAGCGAACTTAAATTTAAAACTAATGTTTTCAGTAAGGGTGAAATAGAACCAGTGCCTATTGAATTACAACAAGAAGTCCTCGCTTCTGAAATCGGAGAAGGAAGTCACGACATTATCAAAGGTAAGATTAAAAACAAAGAAAATTTTTACGCTGCTATTACTCTTCAAGCTGCCGTTCCCAAGGAAGTGCAGATTATTGAGCGTAATCGTCGTACTCTCCTTCTCGCTCCAGGAGAAACAAGAGAAACATACTGGTTGGTAAAAATTCCTTCGGCGCTTGAGCCTTCTTTTTCTTATAATTACCCTTTTTCCCTCTATTCTGAGCAAGAAATTTTTGTAAATGGCTCTTTCAACGCGAGAGTAGGAAAAACTATTTATACCCAGTCAGACTTAAAAAAATTAACCGTCGTAAACGAAGAAAAAGGATACTCGCAATTTCTTTCTCTAAAATGCTCTGCGCCACAAAATGTGCGAAAAGATCAGGTTGTTGAAGTTACCTGCACTACGAAAAACGCAGGAACCACTAACCTTTATGACCTTAAGTTCTGCCTTGATAGTGAATGTGGAACCATTGACCTTCCATCAAACCAAGAAAAAACAAAAGTGATCTCCAAAACCACATCGACAGCGGGATGGGATAAGGTCATCGTAAGCGCAGAAAATAATCTTGTCGAAAAAAGAACATCAGTAGAATTTTTTGTCAGCGATGATGCCGACATCAGCATAAACGTCCAAGTGCCTGAAGTTTTGCATTATAATAATCCCTTTTCTGTAGCCATCAATTTAAAAAGAACCTCTGTTGCTATTCCCCAAAAGATTGTTATTGTTCTTGAAGGACCAGGCTTTATTAACGAATGGAACATTGATAGATTAGAAAATGAACAAAAATTAATGTTAGACTTGCAAGATCTTCCTCTAAGTCGAAAAAACACATTTAAAATTACCGCCACTTGGCAGGACCAAGATGGAAGATCGCATTCTGCAACCCAAGAAGCAAGAGCGGAAGGAAAAGCAACTTCTCTGATGGATAAAGTAAAATTATTTTTCAACGGGATTCTAAAAACTTTTTCATAAAAATAAAAAAAAGAAATAGGAATAGAAACTAGCGCTTTCGTCGTCGTGATGATCTTTTCTTAGAAGATTTACGCTTTCCAGACTTTTTAGCTCTTCGCACTTTTTTCGCCATTATTACACCTCTTTTCTGTTTTTCTTTAATGAAGAAATGACTTTGCCTTTTTAAAAGTTTCTTTTTTTATTTGATGAGCTTTTTCTTTAATGGATATAAATTTATTTTTGGACGCGAGAGGCAGAGAAGAATAAAAATAAGTGAATGCCCGAGCCTAAAACTCTTCACTTATCAATCTCTTTAGATTTTTTTTGGGCCTCAAGGATCACTTTTTCAAATAATTGATCTAAATTGTTCTTCCTAAGATAGTTCAATCCCGCTTCTGTTGTGCCTCCTTTGCTGGTAATGTCTTTTATTAAATTATCAATGCTTTTTTGAGTGCAATTTTCTTTGAAATAAGTGATAGTGCCAATTATTAATTCTATTAGTAAATCATTGGCCTCACGGTCTGATATTCCCAATTCGCTTATTTTATTTTTTAGCGCTTGTAGTATCGTTAATAAAAATGCTGGCCCGCTCCCAAAGATCGCAGTAAATAAATCAAAATGTCTTTCTGGTAATTCCACTACTTTACCTAAGGTCATCAAATTTTTTTTTACGGACTTAAAAAGTTTAGCTTGTTTATTGTTTGTACAATATGCCGTTACTGATTTTTTGTAGGCGACTGCGAGATTGGGCATAATTCTTACTATAGTTACATTTTTACCTACATAATTTTCAATAACGCTAATACTCTTTCCTGCGACAGGGGACACGATCACTTTATCTTTAAGATTAATGCTCTTAAGCTGCGTCAATACTTCTATAAGATTTTGAGGCTGGATACATAACCAAATAACATCCGCAAAAGAAGTTAATTGCGATAGATTCCCAAATGATTTAATTCCCGTATGTAAATTACTTTTAGACGCATAAGCAAAAGAATGCCCTTTATTATCTTTTAAGCCTTGGTAAATAGCTTTTCCTAAATTTCCAAATCCTATAAAGCCATGCTTCATATTTTAAAACCTAAATTTTGTAAAAAGTATTTTGTTGTGAAGGGCATCAATCAAAAAATTATTTTTCCCCCCATTAACAATCCACATCTCAATATTATTCTCTTTACAAATTTCCGCGGCCTGAATTTTTGAAGTCATCCCCCCAGTTCCGAGATCAGATTTCTTCTCTTTGGCAAAAGATACAACCTGTTTTAAATCTGTTACCTCTTTTATGAATTTTGCCTCTTTATTTAGGTGAGGATTTTGGTCATATAAGCCATTAATATCCGAAACGAGGATTAATAAATCTGCTTTTATAACTGATGCCACAAGCGCGGACAATTTATCATTATCACCAAAAACTATTTCTTCAATTGCGACTGTATCGTTTTCATTAATAATAGGAATGTAGTCATGCTCTAATAATTTTATAATTGTTTTCTGAGTATTTACTTTGGCTGCGACGTTTTCAAAATCTCTGTAGGTCATTAAGCATTGAGATACTTTTAAGCCAAAACTACTAAAAATTTCATCATAGATTCTCATTAATTTAGGTTGTCCAATTGCCGCCATTGCTTGTTTTGAATCTACCTGTTTATGAAATCCATTAATATCCACAAATTGCTTTGCGGTTGCTATAGCGCCAGAAGAAACTAAAATCACATTGTAATCTTTTTTTAGCAGGACTATTTGTCTTGCGATATCTTCAATTTTTCCGTATGAAATTCTATTTGAACCTTGCGTAAGCGTTGAAGTGCCTATTTTTACAATTAATTTCTTTTTCATAATTTTTTCACCTAAAGTATAATTTTATTCTCTTATTTGGCCATCTCCATAAACGAACCATTTGTTAGTAACTAACTGATTAATCCCAATTGGACCTCTAAAATGAAGTTTTTGCGTGCTTATTGCTATTTCAGCTCCAAATCCGAATTGGCCGCCGTCCGTAAATCTCGTCGAAGCGTTATGGTAGACAACCGCACAATCAACTTCATTTTGAAATTTTAGTGCCGTCTGAATTTTGGTGGTAATTATACTTGCCGAATGTCCACCGGAATATTTGTTAATAAGATTAATAGCTTCAGGATTATTTTTTACTATGGTTAATAACATTTTAGAAGATAAAAATTCTTCATAGAATATTGCTTCGTCCTCAATTTCCCGTACTTGCCTGTTCAATCTGCAAATAGCTTTATCTCCCAACACTTTAATGTTATTCACTTTTAATTTATTGACTAGATTTGATATCTTTAATTTGATATTTGGGATCTCTTTATGGATAAGGACTTTATCCAAAGCATTACAAACACTTACTCTTTGTTTTCCATTTAGTATAATTTTAATAGCCATCTCAAAGTCAGATTCTTTATCCACATACAGAAAATTATTCCCTCTTCCACTTACTATCACGGGGATATTTGTATTGCGTGTAACGAAGTTAATAAGCTCCTCTCCGCCTCTTGGAATAATTAAATTAAGGTGATGATTATTACTTTTAATTAAATCTTGCGTTTCTTCTCTCGTGAGGTCTAAGTAGACTACATAATTCTTATCCAGTCCATTTAGAGATAGTGCCTCTTGCCAGAGTTTTGCCAAAAGCATATTAGTCTTTCTGGCTTCTTTGCCTCCCTTTAATAAAATCTTATTCCCGGCCTTGAAAGCAGTTATGGCTGCCTCGATTGTTACATCTGGCCTTGATTCATAAATAATCATGATCTTGCCGAATGGAACAGTTTTATTTTCAATTTTTAGACCATTCCGGTGAACATAAGAATACAATATTTTTCCTTCAGGATCATCAGATTTTATCGCAAAATTAAGAGCAGAAATCATTCCTAAGATTTTATTCTCATCAACTTTCAATCTATCAAGCATTGATTCCTCAATATTCCGGCAGGCAGAAAGATCTTGTTGGTTGCTGTCAATAATACTTTGTTTATTTTTGATAAGCAATTTTGCCAAAGTTTTCAGAGTATTATTCTTTTGCGTTGCGTTCATAATATTTTAAGTGTTGATTGAATATAAATAGTTTTCTAAGAGGAGTGAAGAAGACATCTTGTTTTCATTCCATAATCGGACCATCATAAAGATTTAAAAAGAGCAAAGAGATTCAATAAATTATGTCAAAGGACGAAACAGAAAAAAAAATTATTTATTCTGAAGAACTCACTAGTAATGACCTAGAAGACAGTAAAATACTAGCGACAACGGTGCAAAAATTAGAGCAGGAAAACCAAATTATCGCTAAAACTTTAGCTCGCTTAGAAGAAGAAAGTTCCCTGCTGAGAGAATTATTTAATAATGCCAATACGGAACTAAATAATTTAAAAAAACCAGCTTTACTTGTTGCCGATGTAATTAGTCTCCATGATGATAAAAGTGTCATTAAATTGCCTAATGGGAATAAATTTTATTGTTATATTGCCAAAGAAGTCAAAGATCTGCAAAGTGGAGATTGCGTCCTCGTCGACCAAAAAACATTGAATATCGTTAAGAAAGTAAATGTCTCCAGTAATCTTGAAGTGGAAAAATTTGTTATTGTAGAAAAACCCCCTGAAAGCTGGAAAGAGATTGGCGGCCTTAAGAAAGAAGTAGCTGAGATCAAAGAAGTTATTGAACTGCCCATTACAAAACCAAAATTATTTGAAAAAGTGGGGATTACTCCCCCTAAAGGAATTCTCTTATTTGGCCCTCCCGGCACAGGAAAAACACTCCTGGCAAAGGCTGTTGCCCATAGTACAAATGCCACTTTTATTGAAGTAGTTGGCTCGGAACTAGTCCAGAAATTTATTGGAGAAGGCGCGAAACTTGTAAAAGACATTTTCATATTAGCAAAGAGTAAGGCTCCTGCGATTATTTTTATTGATGAAATTGATGCTCTTGCCGCGGTTCGCATGGACACTGGAACGTCAGGAGAAAGAGAAGTAAACAGGACTTTCATGCAGCTCCTTGCCGAGGTTGATGGCTTTGACCCTTTAGGTAATGTAAAAGTCATTGGTGCAACAAACCGCCTTGATATACTGGATCCGGCAATTATTCGCCCAGGAAGATTGGATCGCCTCATTGAAATCGGCATTCCTGATGAAGATGGTCGCTTAGAAATTTTCAAAGTCCACACTAGAAAAATGAATTTACAAAAAGTTAGCGTAAAAGCCGTCGTCAAAGCTATGGAAAACTTTACCGGAGCGGAAATACGCGCCGCCTGTACAGAAGCCGGTTTCTTTGCTATTAGAGAAGACCGAGAATATGTCACCCAGAATGATTTCCAGCAAGCCATTGAAAAAGTAAGATTAGAGGAAGAAGATAATGTAAAGGATGAATTTTTTGGATAGTTTATCTTATAGAAGCTACCCTAACCACTTTTTCCAGCAATAAAGGGAAAGTTTTAAAGCCAGCTTTACTGTTTAAATGACCCCCATTTTTAATCATAATAACTTTAGTATTAAGATTAATCGCCAGGCTTTCCGCTTGTTGTAACGGAATGTAAGGATCTTTATCAGAATGTAAAACATAAAATTGATTACAATTCCCTGTTATCTTCTTCCAGTTAAATAGTTTATGGGTAAATGTTTTTATGAAGTCATCGACTTCGTGATTTATTGGTCCGGATACTGTCGCAACGAAAAATGCTGCCTTCAGTCTACGTTTTTCTAATAATGATAATAAAAAAGCTCCCCCAAGACTATGGCCGATAATGATACTGTTTTCATCTATTTCAGGAGAATACTTCTCAAAAAAAACCAGCCAGCTTTTCAATAGAGGCGCTCCAGGATTCGGAAAATCAGGAATAATAACCTGATGCCCTAATTTCTCTAATTCCTCTTTTAGCGAGGAAAACCAATTTTCTCTAGAATAACCGCCGTATCCATGAATAATGAAAATATTAGCCATTATATGATGATTTGTGTGTGCTTGGAAGTTACTACCGTTCATCATCGTTGTAAACTCAGTGGGTGTTCACTACCTCATTGCACATTCCACTCTTCAAACCTCAGGAAAATCCTGCTTATATAAACATTGCTTAAAATTTAACGCAAATCTTTATAAAATAGCCTAGAAACAGGACCAAAAAGAGCTACAGAAACGTGTAGCAGATTGGAGGAACGAAGAAAATGAGTAATAGAATAGAAGGTACCGTAAAATTTTTTAACAGGAAAAAAGGTTTTGGTTTCATCAGTGGAAGCAACGGACAGGACTATTTTGTCCACTTTACAGCCGTTCCACGAGGAGTATTCCTAAGGGATAACGACCGCGTTTCATTTGAAGCGGTTGAAGGAGATCGTGGTTTGAAAGCGGAGAATGTTCAACTACTGCAAAAAGGCAGCGAGCGAACAGATATTCCTCAAACTCAAGAATCCTCATCTGGCAGACAACAAAGGGATGAAGAGCCTGCTGAAGATGACTCTGCGGAGACGCAAGATGAAGAATCTTCTGAAGAAGATGAAGAGCCACTGGAAGAGGAAGAACAAAATTAAATCTTCTTTTTTCTCTTTTCTCTCATTTTTAAATCGAAACAGACACGAAACGTACTTGGTGAGAATTGACCGCATGTAACTATTGTCCTGCATTCCAAACTATACCCTAGAACCCTGCCTCTTTCAAGGATTTGTTTTCTCTCTGCTTCAATTTTTCCTTCTTCTAAAAAAGCATAGAGATGAATAAAACCATTATGTTTTAACCTTGGTAAAACCAAATATAAAAATTCTTCCCCAGTTTTAGGTAATGGCATCACGATACGGTCAAACTTCTTTCTTAGTTTAGGGAGAAGATTTCGCACATCGCCTTCATAAATCACAACTTTATCTTCTAATTTATTAAGAGCAATATTTTCTAAGGCATACTGATGAGCAAAAGGATTTATCTCTATCCCATACACTTTCTTTGCTTCAGAGTTTTTAGCAATAACTAAAGGATACGGCGCTACCCCAGAGAACATCACCAGAACTTCTTCATCTTTCTGTACTAGCTTGGCAATACGTAACCGCTCATTTGCTAAACGAGACGTAAAATATGTTTTTTCCAAATGAACTTTAAGTTTTATTCCATTCTCATAATGGATGGTTTCTTTCGTCCTTTTGCCAGCGATAATTTGTACTCTCCGTGTCCTGAAAACACCAGAGTGAACTTCTTTCTTCTTAACGACTGTTTGGATGTGCTTCGTAAGCGTAAGATAGGCTTCAGCAATAATTTTTTCTTTTTTTTCCAATTCTGGAAGAATTTCCAGAATCATGATCGAACCTATTATCTCCTGAGAACGTGGCAAGAGTGTGAATTCTTTCTTTGTCAATTTCCCTTCCAACAAATCTTCAATTCTAAGACTCCGTAGTTTCTTCTCAAACGAGAACTTCGTGTCCACGATCTGCGCAGAAGGAACGCGAATTTTTTTCGCCATGGGAAAATAAATATGGTCTAACTGCTTTTGTGGAAGATACTCTGTATGTAAAGCTTTCTTTTGAAAGAGAAACTCTTTCACTTTTTGCGCTGTTTTCAATAAAGTAAATGCCGCGAGCATACTTAAAAACAATAAAGTTGTTTATATAAAACTATGGGTAAACTTCTCTCCAAAAAGAGATAAAAATTTATCTCGTATTATTCCTTACAAAGTCGCAAATGGTCTGTTGGTCATAATGAGCTAATAGAATCGCAGGGATGTTATTTTGTGTAGCTAAAGCAAACCCACGTTCACCTAATTGATATAGATCAAATCTACCATCTTCACTTCTTCGGCCATCATATTCTTTTTCTGGAGTTCTTATCCCTACGTATAATTCGCATCCTCTTTGAACACCCCCCTAAAAAGTGGTCTTGACTTGTACTTCTTCCTAATACGGCCCAATTCAATAAAGAATTTATAGAATATGGTGAAGCTACTGATCCAGCTACTTCTACACCAGCCACCCTTGAGCAGAGGCGTGAAAATAATGACCATCTTAAATCTGTTTGAAGTTCAGGTAATTCTATAGCTAATATTAATAATCGTGGTTTTGCGATTGTATCAGTCTGACAATAAGAATGAAGAGGAAGCATCTAAATCCTTCCTCTATTTTTCTCTGCTTCTAAAATTTTGCGTATCGCAAAAATATAAGCTGTAGTCCTCAGGCTCTGATCTTTTTTCTTAAACTCTTTCCAGAGCAATCGAAAGGCATCAGTTATTTTCTTCTGCAGCTTCTCTTGGACTGTTTTTTCATCCCATGATTCATGACGAAGATTCTGTACCCACTCAAAATACGAAACCGTCACCCCTCCGCTATTTGCCAGAATATCTGGAATAACAAGAATTCCTTTCTTATGAAGAATCTCATCTGCTTCCGCAGTAGTAGGACCGTTAGCTAATTCTAAAATTATTTTTGCCTTTACGTTTCCCGCATTTTCTTTTGTTATAACGCCGCCTAACGCCGCGGGGATAAGAATGTCAACAGGAAGTTCCAACAAGTCCTCATTGCTGATAATCTTACAAGAACCATCTTTCTTAATCTCATTAATGGAACTTCCTGTTCCGACATCATAACATCCCAACCTTCCTTCTTTTTCTTTTATTTCCCAGACTTTCTCCGGAACTATTCCTTCCTGCTTATAGATCCCTCCTTTAGAATCAGAAACCGCGACTACTACATATCCCTGTTTATGTAAGAATTTTGCCGCATTATAGCCCGCATTGCCAAAACCCTGAATGGCCACCGTTTTAGTATTAATTGAAACCTGGCGCAGCAGTTCTTCCAAGATATAAACCCCTCCCAGTGCCGTAGCGATATCCCGAACCTTCGAGCCCCCGTTCTCCAAAGGTTTTCCAGTGATGACTGCTGGAGCAGCTTTCCCCGTAAGCTTCTCATATTCATCCCTCATCCACGCCATTATTTGCGGGGTTGTATAAACATCAGGTGCAGGAATATCAACCTCTGGTCCAAGATGTTTGTAAAAAGCACGGATATACGCCCGACTAAGCTCTTCTAATTCTCCTCCAGACAATTCTTTCGGGTCGACTTCCACTCCCCCCTTTCCACCACCGAAAGGCAGATCCGCGACTGCTGTTTTTAAGGTCATCCAGAACGCGAGGTCCGTTACTTCTTCTTCTGTAACTTCAGGATGATACCGTACTCCCCCTTTGTATGGTCCACGAGCATTATTAAACTGAATTCGATAGGCAGGATACTTTTTCCCATTGACCGTAAGTACTGCTTTCCAAACGTGATCTGGTGTAGAAAGGAGCTTTCGCTCCTTTACGCTTAATCTTGCCAAAAGCGCTATTTTTTCCAGGAATTTTGTAAACACCATATTAGTAGTCTTTTTTCATTTACGAAATCGGATTTCGTGGGAGGTAAGAAAGGATAATCCGGTCATTCTCTTGCGGTACATATCGGTCAAAAGCAAAAGATTCATTGCTATTTATGGAGAGAGAGAGAAAATGGTCCGCAGTTGTACAATATGATAAAGAACCTACAGAGAGGCATTGGTTATCCAGAGAGAGAACTAATTTTTCCAGAACCTGGTTCAGGGTCATTTGAGAAGAGAACATCTGGATAGTATCATTATTCACTTTAATGAAAAGTGTACGTGGAGGCTCTCGTCGCCCAAGGTTAATTTTTTCCGTATTAACCAATACTTCCAATGAAAAAGTTGTTGGCTGCTCTTTAAACTCGTAATAGGAAAACTGATCACAGGTATTCTGATGACAAAGGTTTTGTGTGCAGAGTATAGATACAGGCTTATCATCACAGAGAAGATAACAATCCGCATCGCTTTGACAAAGCCGGGGTTCAGTACCTGGCGGGGGTGTGTTACCATTGTTCCCAAAAAGAAAAGTTGGCACAGAAAAGCCGACCACAATCATCAGCAAAAAAAAAATAAGGACAATTTTGCTAAAGAGTTTCTTATTCGCTTCTCCCATAAAAAAGAAAAGAGAAGAGGAACTTAAAAGCTTTTCCTTTAAATGAACCTATTTAACAATAATCTCTCCCTGCATTCCTCTCCACGCTTCACAACTACGGCAGGAAAACATGAACGTGCCTTCCTTTGAAGCTGTAAATTCCACCGTAGTAGGCCCTTTTACTTCTTCCTCAACGCCTAATTCAGGAATACCGAATGTAAAATCAAGATTTTGTGGATTAATGGTAAGGACAACATTATCGCCTTTATTGACAGTAAAACTAGTAGGTGAAAATAACCAGCGTTTTGCCGTCAGGGAAAATTCCCGACTATCTCCTTTTGCAACTGGAACTTCCGTTTCTTCTTCAAGAACAACTTTCGTTTCATTATCAGCAGAAATAGTTTCTTCTCCTACAACTTCTTTTTGGACTTCTTCGCCAGAGACAATTGGAGAACCCTCTGTTGCTGTATTCACCCCTCCCGGGTTTACATTAAGTTCTTCACCCCCTATTTGTTGCGATAATGACTTGGAAGTATTATATCCGACAGGAAAGAACATTTTTCCATCTTTTGTTAAGTAAGAGTCAACAGTTTGACCAGCAACGGCAAAAGTTATTTTATAAAACTTCCCCACATCCTTCGTTGCAGAAACAGAAGCCAAAAATGGGGCCTGAACTAAATTGGTATTCACATACTCTAATGCCTTTTTCTCGGCATCGGAAAGGGGCAAAATTAGTTCTTGAGCAGCAAAACTTCCTCCCGAAAACTTAAAGCCTTCCGTGAAAACGGAAAAAATAAGGAGGATTATAACAATCCCGGTAACGGCTTTCCATGTCGAGGCTTCTTTAAAGAAGGATCCCTCTTGTTCTTCTTTCGCCCAAGGATCAACGGGAGGAGAGGATTTTTCCGCAGCTTCTTTAGATGCTTTCAACACCGCTTCCTCCTTTTTAGTTGGACTGTCTTTTATATCATTTTCCTCTTTTAGAGAAATAATTTTCACCTCACTGGAATGATCATCATCCGCTTCTTTTTCTTTTGGAACAGAACTTTTGACGCTGCTTTTCTTCATCTTTTTGAGAGAAGACCCTTTTAATTTTGATGAAGAGTTCCCTTTCTTCTCGCTTCCTTCTCCTTCTTTCATGACTTCTTCTGCTGCTTCATCAATAAACTCTTCACCAAAATAAGACTCATCAATTTCATCAAGTTGCTTCTGTTCCATGTATAACCACCTTCCCCTTTTTCACACCCTTCAGACAGAAGTTAATTTATAAAGATTTGTATTATTAAGAAAATAATTTTTGAGAGGATGTTTTACAAACGAGAGATTAGAAGAATAGGATCCTGTTTGTCTGTTTATCACTACTAAACTATTTGAGTTTATTGGGCTTGTCACACACCTTCTTTGTGATTCATTCTTTGTCATTGGTCAAATAAATACTTTAAAACCTCGTTTCGTGGAAAAACTCCTTCAGAGTAGTTAACAAATCTTAATAACGCTAACTGACTCTAGGTATATCCATGGAGTTTCGCATCCAGAGAAAAGAGAATGAAAACCTTCACAAGTATCCTACGGAAGACTTAGCCATCGCCAGAAAGTTCACTGATCAGCTCAAGAAAGAACTGCAAGATTTTTTAGTAGGCGTTGTCGCTTTTGGCAGTTCTGTACGTAGGGAAACAACAGACAAAAGTGACATTGACATTCTGGTTGTTATTGACGATGTAGGCATGCTTATCACGGAAGCAGTTATTGAAGGATATCGTCTTATTATTGAGAACCTTGTCTGCCGTACTTCCCTTAAACTGCACATCACTTCCATGACCTACAGCTCCTTTTGGGAACATGCTAAAGCAGGAGATCCCATTTTGGTAAATATGTTGCGGGATGGAATTGCCCTATATGATACTGGCTTTTTCACTCCATTACAACTTCTACTTAAACAAGGCCGTATTCGCCCTTCTGAAGAGAGCATTTGGCGGTATTATGGCCGAGCTCCTAAAACCCTCGCCAATTCCCGATGGCACGTACTGCAGGCCACTCTTGACCTCTACTGGGCCGTAATTGACTCTGCCCATGCCGCCCTGATGCGCGCTGACCAAGTTCCGCCTACCCCTGACCATATCGCTGATCTATTAGAAAAAATTTATGTCCGCCATAACCTTCTCGAGAAAAAATACATAGAAACAATGCGCAAGTTCTACAAAATAAGTAAAGAAATTACTCACCGTGATATCCAAGAAGTAAAAGGCCCCGAGTATGAAAAATTATACCAGGAAGCGGATGATTTCATCAAGAAAATGAAAAAATTGGTTGAAAAAGGAAAGTTTTAATATTCTAGCTCTACAAAAACAGGTGTTATCCCGAAACTATTTCCCTACGACAAGCTCTACAAAAACAAAAACATTTAATAATCATTACTTATTTCTAATTCTTGATGAAATCTTCAAGGAAGAAAGAGAATAATACGACAAAAAACCGCATCGCTAGAAAAGAAGATACTTCTGCCATGCAAAAAACGATTCTTAAATTTGCTCTCAAAAATGCCGCCGATTTTTCAGGAAAAGTAAATAAAAATGTCGTTCTTGGACAAACTTTACGAGAACGTCCGGAGTTCAAAAAAGAGGTCCCTTTTTTAATCAAAGAAATTGAAAACGTTGTCAAGAAAGTTGAAGCTTTAACAGTAGAACAAATACAGAAGAAACTTCTCACCATTGCTCCAGAACTTCTGCAACAAAAAGAAGAAGTTCTGCCAGGCCCGCTTAAGCCCCTACCAAATGCCACTATAGGAAAAGTTGTTGTTCGTATTGCTCCCTCACCGAGCGGGCCGCTCCACATTGGCCATGCCTATGGTGTAGCGTTAAATCATGAATATGCTAAAATGTATGGGGGTAAATTATTGTTACGAATTGAAGATACCAATCCGGAGAATATTTATCCACCAGCATATGAACTTATTGAACGAGATGCGCAATGGTTGACAGGCAATGGTGTAGCTCAGGTTATAGTGCAATCATCCCGTTTAGGAATATATTATGATTATGCAGAAAAGTTAGTTGCCGTAGGAAAAGCATATGTTTGCACATGCAATGCTGATGAATGGCGAGATATGAAAAATAAAGGAACGCCTTGTTCCTGCCGTTCTCTTACGCAGAAAGAACAGCTGCTACGCTATGCAAAAATGTTTAACAATTATGCTGAAGGGGAAGCTATCTTGCGATTAAAGACGAATATCAAAGATAAAAATCCAGCGATGCGGGATTTTGGGATCCTGAGAATTGTTGAACACGTTCATCCCAAGATGGGAAAAGAGCAACGCGTCTGGCCGTTAATGGTTTATTCGGTAGCAATAGACGACCATGAATTAGGTGTAACACATGTACTGAATGGTAAGGATCACGCAGATAATGCAATAAAAGAAAAAATGATCATGGAATATTTGGGATGGAAAAGCCCAGAGTACAAGCACTGGGGCAGGATTAACTTTGACGGATTTGAATTGAGTACCTCAAAAACAAAGATTGCTATCGAACGAAAGCAGTATCAGGATTGGGAAGACATAAGACTACCTTTTCTTCCAGCCTTACGAAGAAGAGGTTACCAAGCTATAGCATTTCATCGCTTTGCTTTAGAAATGGGCTTAAGTCTTAACGACAAAACCGTTACCATGGAAGAATTTTGGAAAAGTATCAACTCTTTTAACCGAGAACTTATTGAACCAAAAGCATATCGTTATTTTTTTATTGATAAGCCCAAAGAAATAATGATAAAAAGCTTAGTGAAAAAAGAAGTTTTTATTAATCTTCACCCCGATTTTCCAGAACAAGGAAAACGTTTGCTTCATGTTAATGGGAAATTTTTCATTTCAACAGAAGATTCGTTAGATCTTGCGGCAAAAAGAATTCATCGCCTCATGGATTGTTGTAATTTTAAAGTTGATAAGGTCGGATTCTCTTTTGCCTCTGCTGATTACAAGGAATACAAAAACGCAGAGAATAAAGGCAAAATTATCCATTGGCTTCCCGTTAACGAAACAATAGACGGAGAGATTCTTATGCCTGACGGAACCACTTTACAAGGAAAAGGAGAAAAAAACATGCAAAGCCTTAATGAAGGAGACATTATTCAGTTAGAGCGGATGTTTTTCGCTCGTGTTGATAAAAAAGAAAAAAATAAAATATCTCTTTGGTACTTACACCAATAAAAAAAAAGGAGTTGATAAATAATGGGAAAAATTTCAAGGGATACGCCTTTAGTAGAGGTTACACTCAGAAGGTACGAAAAACCGACCATGAATGACCGTGACCTGGTGAGAAAATTCTGTCTTTCCATTGGTTTGCTCCAGCCGGGAGATTCGAGAGATGTGGTTGTAGACGTGCTTCATCAATTATTGCTTGCAAAACAGCGCCGGGAAGAACTGCACTCTGAAGAAATTAAAAATCTGGTCATGGATTACCGGAAAAAGAATGGTCACGCCATGTTGGGAATTGCTTCTTCAAATATCAGGAGACAGCTTAAAAGACTCAAAAACCTTCATCTCATTGAAACGAATGCGAATCTCTATCGAATTACAGAATGGGGAGAAATTTCAGAAATCTTTGAAGAAAAAATTGAGAATTTCTTGCTGAAAACCGTCACGTCTAGAATAAAAGAATATGTGAAAAAAATGGACCACGAGTTTTCCGGTGCGAAAGAAGAGGAGATGTAAACTTTTCTAGCTAAAAGAAAGAAGAGAATGTTAAAAACCTTTTTACATGCACTCTAAACAATATCTTCTTCGGCTACAACAATATAATCCCCAGAAGCGATTACCGCAGAGAAAGGGATGAGAATGTCTCCTTCTTTTGTTTTCTCAAGCTCCATTCTATCTGTATAAGATGTTGGATTCCTTAACAAAAGATGAATCAGTTCACCTGAACCAACCTCAAAAATTAAGTCCCCTACTTCACCAAACTTTTTTCCTGACTTTGAAACCACAGTTTTCCCTAATAATTCCCGCGAATAGACCTTCTCTTTTTCCACCATGTGTTGTCACCCTCACTTTGATTATAATGGGTTTTGTAGAAAGGATGAGACTATATAAAGTTTGCGGTGATAGAAAATTTGTTTATGACAATGGTGCCTGAAATTTCATTCTCTTAGTATAGGAAATCCTTAACCACATCATTAAATCATTAACACCCTCTGTTTTCTTTTTACTTGTACTCTCAGCCATTTTGTATATCCCAAAAACTCCCCTCCTGCTTGGAGAGCTATAGGTTGAGTGCTTCTCACCTCAAATACTTTTCCTTTAAGAGGAAAGAGAGGTGATTTCGCTAACCCCAGTTGAGTAAGAAATATTTGCCAAAGACGAAGCACTTTATTAAAAATAGAAGAATGGGTATTAACACTAGCCATTCCTAAGATCAAGCCATCATTTGGCTCCAGGTGTCCCAGCAAGGAACGTAGGCCATAGCCGATATACGGCACTTTAGCGATGATGAGATTAAAACAATTTTCCCAAACATATTTAGTGCCATCAACCACACCCTGGAGATTATAGTTGATGGAAGGTCCAAACGCTGTTGCCACTCCGCCAGCACAATAATCAGCAAAAGTATGATTTCGTCTCTTCATGACCTGTTTCATGACCTCAGCATCTATTCCTATGCTCAAAAAACCAGTTAACTTTTTCCCTTTATCCCACTCTACTTCGAGAATGTCCAAAGATAGTTCACGGAAAGGAAAACGGGAACGCAGATACTCGAAACGTTTCCCTTTATAAAAATAAGAGTAATATGAATTGCCGGCTCCCAACGGAAAGAAACCCAAGCTTTTCTCTTGTAAGGTTTTATTATTAAGCGCACTTTCAAAAGTGCCATCGCCTCCTGCAATAATAACATTATCAAAATCTTTCACTTTTCCCTTTATTCCCTTAAACAAGTTAGGGTCATCAGAAAAATAATAGAGAATCGCTTTTCGCCGCCGTGCAAAACGGCGTAATAATCTTCGCCGATAAACATTCTTATAACCTCCTGATTTTTTGTTGGCAAAAATGACCATTCTTTCTTCCTGTATTTCTGTTCCTTCTTCCTTTTTCTTCCTAATTTCGTGAGCATAGGAGATACTATAATGAAAAATAGACAAAAAAGCGATGATGGAAGTGAAAACAGTAACCGAGGCCACAATCATCTTAAATAGTAATGCTTGTTTATGGCCAAACATTGCCACATTCTCAGTTAACAAGAAAAATACTAAGAAAAATTGCAAAGAAGTTATGGCCTTGCCATAAAGATTTGCCGCTTTAATAAAGACAAAATCCCGCGATGCCCTCATTCGAATCATTCCCGCCACCAGATCTCGAATCACAAAAAAAACAAATATTATCCAGGAAAAAGAGCCGTGCAGCATAAAGACAAACAAAATGACAAAAATTACCAGTTTATCCATGATGGGATGGAGAAAAGAAGAAACGTCATTTTTTTTCTGGAGAAGGGCTCTGTCCAGGAAATCTAAATAAAGAGAGAATAAAAGAAAACTCAGCGCTAAAATTCTCCCCCACAAAGATTCCTCATAAAGAAAGAACACGATCAAAGAAAGGAAGAAGAGATGCAGAATGGCAGTGATATTTGTTAATTTCATTTCTTTGGAAAAAAATGGGAGCATTAAAAAACTTTCTCATAGGCTTACTACATTAAATCAGCTTCCCCCTCCGAGGAAGATGTCTTTCTCTTCTCTTTTCCATAGCCTCCTAAAATCACATCATCAATGCGCAAGATCATTTCTGCCGCATCTGCCGCACTGGATAAAGCTTGGGTCTTTACTTTAAGTGGTTCGATGACGCCTTCTTTCCAAGCATCCATCACTTCTCCTGTAAAAACATTAATCCCTATCCATTTCCCTTGCGGCTTTTCATGAGCAAAACGAAGCTTCGTTAACGTATCAATAGGATCTAATCCGGCATTCTCTGCCAGAGTTCTGGGGATAATTTCTAAAGCCTCAGCAAAGGCTTGAACTGCTAATTGTTCTCTTCCTGTAAGCGACTGAGCATAAGCACGTAATTCTTTTGCTAATTCCATCTCCATTGCTCCTGCGCCTGCCACAACTTTCTCATTTTCAAAGGCCGCGGCAATATCGCCAATGGCATCAGTAACAGCACGCTGAATTTCTTCTACAACATGCTCTGTTCCGCCTCGAATGAGAAGCGTGACTGCTTTGGGATTAGGACACTTTTCCACAAAGATCATTTCTTCCTCACCTACTTTTCGCTCTTGCACCACCCCCGCCTTTCCCAGATCTGCTTCTGAAAGTTCTTTCCAATTACTGATGATTCTCCCCCCTGTCGCCAGGGCTAATTTCTCCATGTCGCTTTTCTTCACCCGGCGAACAGCGAGAATTTTTTCTTTTGCCAAAAAATATTGGGCCATATCATCAATGCCCCGTTGACAGAAAACTACTTTTGCCCCGCTTTGGGTAATTCTCTTCACCATTTCTCGTAACGTCTTTTCTTCTTGATCAAGAAAGGAATGCCATTGAGAAGGATCTGTAATTTGAACTTTCGCGTCAATTTCGGTATTTTTAATTTCTAAGGCACAGTCAAGAAGAGCCACGCGAGCATCATCTGCTTTCTGGGGCATGGAAGGATGGGCTCTTTCTTTATCTAAAACAATCCCTTCAATAAGTTCGCTTTTTTCCGTGCTTTCACCAGCTCGTGTTTCTATTTTGATATTATCTTTATTCACCGTAACTTTATTTCCTGAATCTTCCAAAACCTTACCTATTGCTTTGACAATAAGCATTGCCAATTTCTCTTTACTTGCTTCTGCCCCTTTTCCTGTCATCGCTGTAATGGCAATCTGCAGTGATAAAGTTGTATCTGTAACAGAAATATCTTCAGCGAGAGCCTGCAGGAGGCGTTGTGCTTCCCCTTCTGCTAATCTATAACCACGAGCTAAGACCGTGGGATGAATTTCTTGGTCAAGCAAATTTTCTGCTCTTTTTAACAATTCTCCAGCTAATACTACGGCTGTCGTTGTTCCATCACCCACAACTTCTTCTTGTGTTTTTGCTACTTCTACAACCATTTTAGCCGCCGGATGTTCAATATGCATTTCCTTAAGAATTGTTACTCCATCATTAGTGACAATAACATCTCCTGCATCATCAACTAACATCTTATCCATTCCCTTAGGGCCTAAAGTGGTACGAACCGCTTGCGCTACCGCTTTTGCCGCAAGAATATTATTCCGCTGTGCATCCTTCCCGGTCGTTCTTCTGGTATCTTCTGGTAAAATATAAATTGGCTGGACATTATTATGCGACATGATAACCTCCCATTCTATTCTCCCAGCTAACCAGTTTTTTAAAGGTTGTGGAAGAAAATCATCTACACAATAAATCAACTTTCATGCCAGCACATAATAATTCAAAAATTATTCTTTCTCATATTCCCCATCTTTAGGTTTTAATTTTCCTAAAACAATGAGAATGATGTCAATTAAAGACCAGATTCCAAGTCCACCGAGAGTTAATAATTTTAAAATACCTAATCCCGTGTAGCCAAGATAAAAACGGTCTGCGCCCAATCCCCCTAAAAACACCGATAACAAAATTGCGACAACTTTACTTTTTCCCATTTTTTAAACCTCCTTTCATTTTTTTGTCTTTTCGTTTTACAACAAAATAATAAATAAGAGCACCGACAAACTGAACAAGAATAACCACCAGAAGCCAGACCACTTTTTCATCATCATTCTTAAACTTCCTTTGAATACAATCTACTAACATCCAAACCCAAAAAGCAAATGAACTTATCATGAAAAGGAAAAAGAACAAGAAAAAGAATAAAACGAGGAAGGACTCGAGAGCCATGATTTTGCAATATCAATCTTAGGTATATAAATATATCGAAAGGAAGATACTGTCATCTTTTCGTCATCTTCATTTTTGAACGGTATTTGATTAAATCCAGCAGCTTATTTCTTCCTAGCGGAAGCCTGATTTCCGCAGCTTCT
>JAGVYE010000016.1 GCA_018303445.1 Candidatus Woesearchaeota archaeon | reverse complement strand
TTTTACAAGTATCACAAATAATAACCATATCCAACACCTCAAAAGAAGTAGAGCTTTCGATTATTTAAAGATGTCGTTAATTAGACAGTATCGTATAGGAGTAACATTTATATAGTCATTTTATTTACTCTAGTATATTATTATGAGGTGATAGTTGCATGGTTAAAAAGAATCAGAAGGAATTAAAAACGACGATTGAAATTCATCGTGTGGCTCATTATGCTTTCTTTGTGGGGTTACTTCTCGCGATTATTGCAGGTCTTTTCCGTAATCTGTTAGGACCCGAAGTTCTCGTGACAACCCTCGTTATTTTAGGTTTCCTCGTAGGGCTGTTCAATCTCACGACGAAGGAAACTCTTCCTTTCTTGGTCGCTTCTATTGCTTTAATGCTCGCAGGTATTGTCAATTTAGGCTTAATTCCTGGAGTAGGCTTATATTTACGCTCTATTCTGAGCAACATCGTCGTTTTCGTTGTCCCTGGCGCAATCATCGTTGGCTTAAAAACCATCTGGAAGCTCGCTTCTGACTAAATAATTTTTTTAATTCCTTTAGTCTTTCTTTTACTTTCATAACACTTTTAAATAAAATTTTTTCTAAGAAGTTAAAAAGATGGCAGAATATGAAATGTCAAACTATTGAATGTTCTCATTGCAAGAATTCTGTTCTTGCCTGCTCTTTTCCCGGTGTGGAAAAAATTTATTGCCCTTTCTGTCATCTTTCTCTTACAAATTAATATTATGAGAAATGATAAAATCTTCATCCTAATCTTTCATCAATCTCCTTCGCCACGTCTTTCAACTCTGCAAATACACTTTCCATATCCCGTTGAATATCTTCAACTACTTTCTGCAGGCGATTTTCCCGCATTAAATATCCTTCTTTTTCCCTCACGACCAAGCCTGCACCTATTAATTTTGTGAGATGATGCACGACCGTTCCTCGGGAAAGGTGTAATTTTTCGGCAATATTATCTGAAGATAAAGCCTCGTTACGCCGCGCTCCTCGCACTAAGGTGATAAAAATACGGAAGCAGCTGCTGTCTCTGTCTCGGAGACCGAACAAACCTAAAGAATTCCCTAACCACTGCAGTTCATCATTAATATTTTCTCCATCGCTGCGGCGTACTTTTACAATCATCAATTTATTAGCCATTACTGGAAGTAAGAATTTTCTTTTTTTAAACTTTTCCCGAAATCTTTATATAGGAGTCCTATTTTAAGCAATCAGCGTTGACTTAAAGTGAACGAGAATGAGGGGGTCCAAGTCAACTAAGGCTAAACAAAGAAAATGAAAAACAAACCAAATGGGACAGACCCAGTAGGAAAAGTGAAAGATCCCGCCGCTGAAGAAAAGCGAACACAGATAAAACTAGAAATTTCTCCGAAAGAAGATTCTCTTGAAGAAATGAAAGAACTTCTGCAGCGAACACAGGCTAATTTTGAAAATTATCGTAAACAAAATGAAAAACGCATCTCTGAAATGGAAAAGCTGGCAGCAAGGCATATTCTCTGTGAAATTTTCCCTATTCTGGATAACTTTCAACTGGCTCTGCAAAATACTAATCATCAAAAGCACGAAGAATTTGTGAAAGGCATTGAACTGATCTATGCCCAATTATCTTCCATTTTGGAGCATCACGAAATAAAAGTAATGGAAACGATTGGAAAACAATTTAATCCTTATTATCATGAAGCGTTAATGAAAGTAGAGTCAGATCAGCCGGAAGGTATAATTCTGGAAGAATTTCAGAAAGGATATGCCCTTCATGGTTCTGTCCTCAGACACGCCCGTGTCAAAATAAGTGCAGGAAAAAATAAACAAGATAATATCAAAACCAATACACAAAATACAATTAATGGAGGTCTATAAATATGGCACAAACAAAAAAATCTGCGAGTGGCGTTACGGTAGGTATTGATTTGGGTACTACCTTCTCTGCGGTAGCAATCCTGGAAGGGGGGAAACCGAACATTATTGCTAATTCAGAAGGAACGCGCACTACGCCAAGTGTTGTTCACCTTAAAGATGAAGAAGTTACTGTGGGGCAAATAGCACGAAACCAAGCTATTGTCGATCCTTCCCATACGATACGGTCTATTAAAAGAAAAATGGGCACTTCTGAAAAAATTGAAATCGATGGGAAAGAATATACTCCGGAAGAAATCTCGGCGATGATTCTCCAGAAAATTAAGAGAGACGCTGAA
Organism: Candidatus Woesearchaeota archaeon; assembly: GCA_018303445.1. Lineage (GTDB taxonomy): Archaea > Nanobdellota > Nanobdellia > Woesearchaeales > GW2011-AR9 > JAGVYE01. The sequence continues at coordinate 28,777 of JAGVYE010000016.1, read as the reverse complement.
GCATATCTGGGCCAACCGGTGAAGAATGCGGTCATTACTGTTCCTGCTTATTTTAATGACGCCCAACGACAAGCGACGAAAAATGCCGGCGAAATTGCTGGGTTAAATGTGCTTCGTATTATTAACGAACCAACCGCCGCGGCTCTTGCCTATGGCTTAGATAAACAAGATCAGGACCATACAATTCTCGTTTTTGACTTTGGTGGGGGAACATTTGACGTTTCCATTCTTGAATTAGGGAATGGTGTCTTTGAAGTTAAAGCTACTTCCGGAGACAATCATTTAGGTGGAGATGACATTGACCAATTAATTATGGATTACCTTATTGACAAATTCAGAAAATCAACAGGGATAGATTTACAAAACGATCCTACGGCCATGCAGCGCCTTAAAGAGGCTGCGGAAAAAGCTAAAATCGAACTTTCCACGAAAACAAAAGTAGAGATCAACATCCCTTTTGTTACTGCTGACCAAAATGGGCCGAAACATATTCGAGAAGATCTTACTCGTGCTAAGTTCGAAGAGCTTATTGCTCCCATCCTTAAGCGTCTTGAAACTCCTGTAAAACAGGCTCTTAAAGATGCGAACATGACTTCTAAGGATGTACACAAAATAATTTTTGTCGGTGGTTCCACAAGAATTCCTTCAGTCCAAGACCTGGTAAGAAAAATTACCAGCAAGGAAGGAGATAAATCTGTGAATCCTGACGAAGCGGTTGCTCTGGGAGCAGCTATTCAAGCCGGAGTCCTTGCAGGAGAGATTAAAGATATTTTACTCTTAGATGTCACGCCTCTCAGTTTAGGAATCGAAACTCTTGGTGGTGTCTTTACCAGACTCATTGAGCGTAATACTACCATTCCTACCAAGAAATCACAGATTTTTTCTACGGCCGCAGACAACCAGACTGCGGTTACAATTCGCATCGCTCAAGGCGAACGACCAATGTTTACTGACAACAAGTCACTAGGTCAATTTGACCTTATGGGAATTCCTCCCGCACCTCGAGGCATACCGCAAGTGGAGGTAACTTTTGACATTGACGCTAACGGCATTCTCAACGTCAGTGCTAAAGATTTAGGAACGGGCAAGTCACAGCAAATTAAGATTACGGGTTCAAGCACTTTGAACAAAGGAGAAGTTGAAAGGATGAAAGAAGAAGCCCAGAAATATGAGGCTGAAGATCAGATGCGCAAAGAAAAAATAGACGCAGAAAATAGTGCGGAGGCTGTCGTTTACCAGACAAAAAAGGTTCTCGACGAATTTAAAGACAAAATTGATGCCGATACCAAAAAGAAAATTGAAGCTGGCATTAAAGATGTCGAGGAAGCGCGCAAGAGCGATGATCCTGTGAAAATCAATGAGAAGATAGAATCTCTCAATAAAATCGTGCAGGAGATCGGCACTAAAGTTTACCAAGAAGCCGCAGCGAAAGCACAAAATGGAAAAGAAAAAGGTAGTGGAAACAAGAAAAAAGGAAATGATGACGAAGATAATGTTGTCGATGCTGACTTTAAAGAGAAAAAGGAGTAATTTCCTTTTTTAATTTTTTGAGGGGGGCCATATGAGTAAAAAAATAATTTACATCTTTGCCAGGGATTTTAATCAGTGGACTCACCAATTGCTTACAGAGAGTTGGACTTCTTCTATTCCTAAAATCTGGGGAAAAGGTCTAAGCGATCATCTGTTTTATTACACTGGAAGAATGTCAATATGGTATCGCTATAAGCTTGATCAAGAAGAATTGAAAAAATACATGATTCATAAAAAAGTTGATGATCCTATATTTCAACATAAAAAGCATAATGAATACAAAAAGAACGTAAATTACTTTAGGAGTTTATTTCAAAAAGATATATCAAAAATAAAAGAGGCAAAAGTACATTTACAAAATCTTAAAGAGACTTTTCGTAAATTATATCTTTTTTATCCTTTGCCTATTTTTCTTGCAGGTCCTTGGAGAGAAGAATTTATCAGGATCCACGGTAAGAGTGGAGAAACAGTCATAGAAAGACTAAACGACATAAGATCCCATAGTGAAGGAGTATTAAAAGAAAATGATAATTTCATGAGAAAATGGCTTGGTCCAAAACTTCAAGAACACGGCATTCCCCGGGAATATCTTAAGTTACTAAGTGTTGAAGAAATAGACAACCTTGTTAATAGTGATAAAGTTCCCGCAAAATCAAAATTGGATGAAAGAGCCAAAGGATATTTCTATTTATCCGGAAAAATTCATCCTATTATTTCTCTAGAAAAATTCTTGAAAGAACATGATTTACTTCTTGATGAGGAAAATAATAATTCTGATCTACTAAAAGGAACGGTAGCTTATGCGAATGGTGTAGTTCAAGGAAAAGTAAAAATGATTCTCAATTCCGAGGAAATTCATAATTTTCAGCCAGGAGAGATTTTTGTTACGACGATGACCGCTCCAGATTATCTTCCAATAATTTCAAAAGCCAAAGCTTTAATTACGGATGATGGGGGTCTCACCTCACATGCGGCTATAATTGCACGTGAATTACGTCTACCAACAATTACGGGGACAAGATTTGCTACAAAAATATTGAATGATGGAGATTTAATTGAAGTAGATACAATAAAAGGAATGGTGAGGAAAACTACATGAAACTTCCAACTCATCAACAATGTTTAGAACTCTTTGACACCTATAAAGTGCCTCTCAACATTAAAGAGCATTGTCTTAAAGTAAATAAGATCGCGGTCTTCTTGGCAAAAAAATTACAAGAATCAGGAGTGAAAATTAACCTCGATGTAGTTGACAGAGGTTCGCTTCTTCATGATTTATTTAAAATAGCCGCTATAGAAAATCCTTACCCTAACAAATTTCACAAAAGAGCTTTTACTCCTGAAGAATTAGCCATGAGAGAACGTTTACGTCAAAAATATCCCGGCAAATTTGAAAATGAAATAGCCTATGAAGAGTTAAAAGAGCCGTATCCGAAACTAGCTCTTGTTCTTAAAAAGGAGGGAGATCCTTATAACAGAACACGCAATTGGGAAGAGAGTATCATTCACTACGTCGATATGCGCACATTAAGAGACGATATAGTTTCCCTTGATGCACGCTTTGCTTATTTTGAGGAAAAATATAAACGCGATGATCCTTTCTGGTCTGATTATCTGCCGTATTGCAGACAGGAAGAGAAAAAAATATTCCAACATCTTTCTTTTAAACCGGAAGATTTAGATAAAGCATGTGGTGAGGCATGATTATGGCAGGGAAGAATTATTACGCAATTTTAGGCGTGAACCAAAAGGCTACAAGAGAGGAAATTAAGAAAGCGTATAAGAAATTGGCGATGACTTATCATCCGGATCGGGCTCCAGAAGATAAAAAGAAAGAGTATGAAGAAAAATTTAAAGAAATTAGTGAAGCTGCCGCTATACTAAGTGATGATAAAAAACGTCAGCAATATGATCAATATGGCAGCCAGGCTTTCTCTCAAGGAGGTTTTGAAGGACAGGAAGGATTTGATTTTTCGGATATCATGTCTCAATTTCGTTCCGGTATGTTTGGTGACTTTGATGATCTTTTCGACCAGATTTTCAGTGGCGGAGATTCACGCCGTCATCAAGGAAGAAGAGGAAATGATCTTTTGTACGAAATGGAAATAACACTTGAAGAAGCGGCGAAAGGCGCAGAAAAAGTTATTTCTCTGAACAAATTGGAGCACTGCAAGGAATGCCGGGGCAAAGGAGCAACTCGTTTTGCCTCTTGTCACCATTGCCAGGGATCTGGTTATTTGAAGCGCACGCAACGCACGGCCTTTGGTTTGTTTCAACAAACCGGCCCTTGCCCTTATTGTCATGGCCGAGGAGAATTGCCACAAAACTCGTGTTCCCATTGCGGAGGAGAAGGGGTAGAACGTAAACGTAAGGAAATTGAAGTTTCCATACCTCGCGGCGTTGAAGAAGAAATGCGCCTTCGTATCAAAGGCGAGGGTGAAGTTGGCGAGCAAGGTAGTCCGGCAGGAGACCTTTATGTTCTTATTAACATCAAGCCTCATGAAATATTTCATCGCCAGGGAAATGATATCCACATTACCATTCCCATTTCTTTTACTCAAGCTGTTCTGGGTGACGAAATCGAAGTCCCGATTATCGAAGGGAAAGCTTTGTTAACCATTCCGGCCGGAACGGCTTCAGAAACCCTCTTCCGTCTGAGAGAGAAAGGCCTGCCGAGTATTCATGGCTCTGGCCCAGGAGATCAAATGGTGAAAGTTCGTATTGAGGTACCCAAAAAACTCACAAAAAAACAGAAAGATTTAATAATAGAATTACATGAAGAGAAGCTCAGCAAAAGTTTTCTCAAAAGAGTGTTTGGTGGATGACTTTAAAATATTCAACGCTTTAAATTAGCTGTATAGGAGGTCGAGAACATGAACATCCAACCCATTGGTGAAAGAGTCTTGGTAGAACAAGTGCAAAAAGAAGAAAAAACGAAAGGGGGTATTTACCTCCCAGAAGAAGCACGGCAAGAAAAAAAAGAAGGCACAGTTATTGCCGTGGGAACATTCAAAGATGGTAAAGAGCTACCTCTCAAAAAAGGAGATAAAATCATTTATGGAGGATATAGTAATGAAGAATTTGAACTTCAGGGCAAAAAATATCTTTTAATCGAGTTTAAAGATATAGTTGCCAAGATTATATAGGGGGCGAATAAAAATGAATGCAAAACAAATCCTTTTTAATGAAAACGCACGGCAGGCTCTTATGAGAGGAGTAGATAAGGTAGCAAATACTGTGAAAATAACCTTAGGTCCAAAAGGACGTAATGTTGTTTTAGATAAAAGCGCTTCTCCTCTGGTAACAAATGACGGGGTAACCATTGCCAAAGAAATTGAGCTTAAGGACAAATTTGAAAATATGGGGGCTAAGCTCATTAAAGAAGTGGCTTCCAAAACACAAGATAATGCCGGCGATGGAACAACGACCGCAACTCTTCTTGCCCAATCCATGATCCGTGAAGGATTAAAGAATATTGCTGCTGGCAGTAATCCCATGGATGTAAAGCATGGTATCGAGAAAGCTACTGAGTCTGTGGTGAAGTTTCTTAAGGATAAAAGTGTAGATGTGCAAGATAAGGAAAAAATTAAGCAAGTGGCCATGATTTCTGCCAATAATGATGAAGTTATTGGTGGTTTAATCGCGGAAGCTATGGAAAAAGTGGGAGAAGACGGCGTGATTACAGTTGAAGAAGCCAAGAGTTTTGAAACCAGTCTTGATTTGGTGGAAGGAATGCAGTTTGAACGAGGTTTCGTGAGTCCTTACATGGCTACAGACCAAGAGAAAATGACTGCGGAATTTGAAGATCCCCACATCTTAATCACAGACAAAAAAATAACCACTTTGAAGCAGATTGTTCCCGTTCTTGAACAAGTCGCTCAGGAAAGCAGACCTTTAATCATCATTGCTGAGGACGTAGAAGGAGAAGCTCAAACAGGAATTATCCTTAATATTATGAGGGGAGCTGTCAAGGTATGTGCCGTTAAAGCGCCAGGTTTTGGTGATGAGCAAAAAGAAATGTTGGAAGACCTTGCCATCCTTACTGGGGGAACGGTTGTGAGTGAAGAAAAAGGATTAAATCTCGAGCATTTTGATGCGGAGTGGTTTGGCACAGCGCGAAAAGTAAAAGTTAATAGTGATACCACCATTATTGTTGAAGGAAAGGGAAAGAAAGACCACATTGAAAAGCGCAAGCGGCAACTCGAATCACAAATAAAATTGGCTGACAACGAGTACAGAAAAACGGATCTTAAGAAACGCTTGGCAAAATTTGGCGGCGGTGTTGCTGTAATTAATGTTGGCGCGGCGACAGAAACAGAAATGAAAGAGAAAAAAATGCGCATCGATGATGCTCTTAATGCTACAAAAGCGGCTGTCGAAGAAGGGGTTGTGCCTGGCGGCGGGCTAACGGTTTGGCAGGCCATTTCTTCTCTTGACAAGTTGCATCTAGCCAATGATGAGCAAGTTGGCGTGAATATTGTTAAGAAAGCCCTTGAAGAGCCAATACGGCAAATTGCTGTCAATGCCGGTAAAGATGGTTCAGAAGTTCTGGCTAGGCTTAAAGCGGAGGGGAATGATAAAGTAGGTTATAATGCTAAGAAAGACGCTTTTGAAGATTTCGTCATTTCTGGCGTCATTGATCCAACGAAAGTAGTGCGTATGGGATTGCAAAATGCGGCCAGCATTGCGGCCATGATTTTAACGACAGAAGCCTTAGTAACTGACTTTGATGATGAGAAAGATGAGAAATGGTGTTATGAAAAATTGAGAAAAAAAGCTAAAAACGTGATGATAGCAAAACGAAAGATTTAGATACCACTATACAGTTGCTACATTTAAGGTATGTGGAAATTTAAGAACTCAGGGAAGATTAACTGAAATTGCAAAACCTACACTTGTTGAAAGACTTTCTACACCTGAATTAGTTTCTCCAGAACAAATTTTTTTAACTAGGGTTATTATTTAAGCTAGATTCTGGTTCACGTTCAGTAGAAATATTTGGAGTTGTTCCTTCAAATTATGTAGGTAAAGAAGTAGAGTTGGTTGAGTCATATCACAAACTTCCTAATCAAAGGTTATTCGTGCAAGAGTTATATGTTGAGGGACAGCGAGTTATAAATCAAGCTGTTTTAAAAAAAAAATCAGAGAGATAACTTTCATCCTCACCGTCATCTGCGATATCAACCCCTTCCACCCAGAATCCATAAACAACATTCTTCCCGCAACAGAAGTGGACAATTTCCATAGAAGCACACTCTCGTCCACCATAAGTAAATCACCACAACGTTTATAAATAATCATCCTTCCCAATTCGTAAACCGTCATTACTACTCTTCTGGGTAGGAGGTCGTGAATGGATAAGCAGCAAGTTCAAAAAGCATTAACGGAATTGAAGAATAATTCTCCCAAAAGAAAGTTTACCCAGTCTTATGACCTTGTTATTAATTTAAAAAACGTCGTCACAAAACAGAATCCTGTTGACATTTTTGTAACTTTGCCTCACTCTCAAGGGAAAAAAGTCCTGATAACTTGCTTCTGTGATCAGCAATTGGCTGAAGATGCCCAGAAAAACTGTGATGTTGTCATTAAGGAAACAGAATTTCCCAAGTATGCAGATAAGAAACTCCTCAAGAAATTAGCTATAACTTCTGATTACTGTATTGCTCAAGCAAACTTTATGCCAAAAGTGGCCCAAATTTTTGGTAAAGTTTTAGGTGTAAGAGGTAAAATGCCTAACCCTAAACTTGGTTGTGTAGTTCCTCCTAATGCTAATCTCACCCCCCTGGTGAAAAAATTAAGGTCTACTGTCCACTTGCAAACAAAAAAGGGAACTAACCTTCAATGCCTTGTTGGAAAGCAAGATCAGTCCGATGAACAGGTTATTGATAATATCTTGGCAGTATATCAAGCCGTTATTAAGACCTTGCCAAATGAACAGCAAAATATCAAGAATGTCACTGTCAAATTCACCATGAGCAAGCCGGTTAAAATCTAAAATGGTAAGCAGCGCTAAACAACAACAAGTACAATCTTTAATTAGGGAAATTCAAAGTAATTCTATCGTTGGCGTCGCGAATATGCAACATTTGCCGGCGCAACAATTACAGAGAATGCGCTCGATGTTGTTGAGAGAAGGCGTAAAAATGGTTATGGCCCGTAAACGACTCTTGCATCGTGCCCTTACAGAGTCCAAGAAGCACAATATTGAGCTTCTTATTGAGAAACTGAAGGGAATGCCCACTCTCATCCTCAGTAACAGTAATCCTTTTGTTCTCTACGCCATGATCCAAAAAAATAAATCGGAAGCTCCTGCTAAACCAGGGCAAACAGCCCCAAAAGACATCATTGTTAAAGGAGGAGTCACAAATTTTGCTCCAGGACCAATAATTTCCGAACTCGCTTCTGTCGGCATTAAAACCAAAGTAGAAGGAGGGAAACTTACTATTATCCAAGATGTCAAGGTAGCTAAAGAAGGGGATGTTATCACTGCCAAACTCGCGGAAACCTTAAAGCGCTTGGACATAAAACCGATGGAAATCGGCCTCAATTTAGTTGCCGTATGGGAAAACGGGATTATTTTTGAAGCCAAACAATTACATATTGATGAAGCTGAATACACTCAAAACTTCATGCAAGCTGCACAATGGTCTTTCAACTTAGCGGTTGAAATAGCTTATCCTACTTCAGACACTACAGAGCTGCTTATTCAGAAGGCTTTCCGTGAAGCGAAAGCCCTTTCGTTAGAACAAAATATTATTACCGATCTTACTGCTGAAGAGATCTTAGAGAAAGTTGAACGCCAAGCTCTCTCTTTAAAAGAGACTGCAGGAATTGAAGTAGGTCCATCTAAACCAAAGCCAGTTAAGGAAAAGAAACTTTCGCCTTCACCATCCCGTGAGAATCGTTCTGATGATATTCCTTCCGCTGACGATTTGATTAAAGCCACAAAAGAACATTTCCGCCATCAAGGAGAGAAGAAAAGTTCTGCCGCCCCCTCACCAGTCTCTGCAGAAAGATTAATAGATGAGGATTTAGGATTATCACCAGTAAAAAAACAAGGGAATGACCAGATCAAAGAAGCGGAAAATCTTTTTAACAAATTAAAAAAAGAAGGAACATTACGAGGTAAATAATAAAAAAGTATAATACTTATATGGAGGGATAAAAAATGGAATACATTTACGCCGCAATGCTGCTTCATAAAGCAGGGAAAGACATTACTGAGCTGGCTGTGGAAGCGGTACTATCCGCCGCGAGTGTTAGTGTTGATAAAGCACGAGTAAAAGCTCTCGTTGCTGCACTTCAAGGAGTAGACATTGATGCCGCCATTCAGAAAGCAGCTGTAGCTGCGCCAGTGGCCATAGTCTCCGCCCCGTCTGGAGCAGGCAGCGGAGGAGCAAAAGCAGACGAAAAGAAAGAAGAAAAAGCTTCTAAAGAAGATCAAAAGAAAGCTGAAGAACAAGCTGCAGCTGGTTTAGGGTCACTCTTTGGATAAAAGATTTTTTTCTCTTTTTTTTCTTCTCATCTGATCTTTTGTCATTTCGTGAAAATATGGTTGAAACTATTGTAAGTGAAGGAGAATTACGAAAAGAGTACCAAGAAAAAAAGAATGAAGCTGGAGAATTACGAATGCAGCTTCGTGCTTTATATACTGAAAAAGATGGCCACTTCTCTCAACTGCGGTGTATTCGTGAACAAATTTCTCGTTGTGTTAAGAACATTAGGACGGTTAAAGAAGAACGTGATCAGTTAACTGGAGAGGTACAAAAGCTAAAAGAAGAGCGCCAAAAATTAAATTGCAGTGTGCAGGAGAAAGCCTTGCAAAAGAAAGAGGTCGAGGAAAAGAAAAAAGAACTCTTCCAAGAAAATACAGTTTATGACCCTCCGCAAGCTATTAAGACCATGATTTTCCATCTCGAAAAAAAAATTGAAACGGAAGTAATCCCTTTTTCCCAAGAGCAGCAAATTCGAAAGAAAATAAAAGAACTAAAAGTTAAATATAAACAAATAGAAAAAATAGGAGAAGTGTGGAAAGAAGCGAACACCGCTTCTGCGAATTTTGCGGAACAGCGCCGTAAAGCTCAGGAATCTCATGAAGAAATTCAGGAGAAAGCCCGTTCTTCACAAGAGAAACACCACCAACTGGCCCCTTTATTTCAGGAAGTAACTAAACTCCGAGAAGAAGAAAAGCCTCTACATAAAAAAGCTCTCGACTGTAAACAAAAAATTGAAGAAACTAAAAAAAACCTGGATGAGATCCAAAAGAGAATTTCTGAATTAATGGTTTTATTAAACGAAGAAAGCGAACGGAATTTTAAGCAAAGAGTCAGAGAAAAAACAGCCGAAGTTCAAGAAAAGATAAAAAAAGGTAAAAAGCTCCGCACCGAAGATATTTTGGCATTTCAAGCCTTACGAGAATGAGCTACCTAATTTTTCCTAACAAATCACTTTTTGAAATAATCCCTTTAATTTCTCCTTTATCAGCAACAATCACGACTGGATAATCACGCAACAGTTCTGAGATAATATGGACACTCGTCGTGGAAGAAATTATGGGCGGCGTATCGTCCATAACATCACCGACCTTTAAAGAACTTATTTTGTGTGGCTCTTCAATAATCTTATCTAAAAGTACTTTTTCCGTCACGATCCCTACAATTTTTTCCCGCGAAAGAACCGGAACTTGTGAAATCCCTTTATTCCGCATCATTTTGATGACCTCATTAACTGAATCCCCAATATGAACATAAACTACTTTTTTATGCATTACCTCCTGTGCTTTTAATTCTTCTTTTTCACGAAGCTCCTCTAATGCTGTAAATATTCTCTGAGCCCTGCTCAAGGTGGGATCTAAAGTTCCTGCTTCGATCTTGGCAATTAAACTCTGCGAGACTCCGGCTTGTTTTGCTAGTTCTTTTTGTGTTAGCCCTAATCTCTTGCGAATCTTTTGCAGTTCTTCTAAGGGAATCATCAGCAATTAAAAGAGCCATCTCTTAATAAATATTTCTAAAAAATATTCCTATTAGAATAATATTGTCAAGATGGTTTATATACGCTCACTTTTTTTCACGACTTCTATGGAAACAGCTTTTCATTCTTTTGAAGCCGGTCGGCGTGCCAAACCAGATGAATTAGAGACGGGGATTGCCGAGTTAATCGGAGCTTCTCTTTTGGAGCGTGATCCTTTCGCCCGCTTTGATTTACGTGTTTCTGGAAAATATCATCGTCATCAACCTTTAGTTGGAATCTCTGGTGAGGTATCAATGTCAGTTTTAGATAAAGAGTATAGACAAGATATTGCCAGAATCGTACGAGAACACTATCGTTGTGTTCATCGTGCTCCTGATGCCACGGTGAGGGTGAGAACTCATTTTAAGCCACAGGAGATTAAACTTGCAGGTAATAGAAACGCGGGAGATTCTGGAGTTGCTATAGGTTTGGCTATTGCTTATACACCTTATAATCTTCCTATAGAGAGATTTCTCGCTGTTGAGATTCGTGATGTTATAGATCAAATTTATCATCACGACGGAAAAATTCCAGATGACCTTGCTAGTCGCTCTGGGGTTTCTCGATTAGAAGGCTTACGAGCTGATGGTAAAGTGGAAGTAAATTTTCTTTACGAAAGAGGTAGAATCAATCGGCATTTTCCCAAACCTCTTGATCTAACCATTGCGGTAGAACATGAAGAACAGCTTTCTCTGGAAGAATTGCGTCATAAATTGGCACTCATCGTCAAAGCCATCTATCAGAAAAATATATCTGGTGCAGGAAAAGAAGATCTTCCTAATAAATCAATTCTTATCAATGGCCTTGGCCCATGGCATGAAGGGGGCTGGAAAGTTGATGAAGGAAGCAGAGAAGCTAAATCCTATCGCGATGGTTTTGCCACCTGGGGTGTTGCTGAGGATTCGTTTAGTGGTGAGGATCCGACAAAAATTTCGGCAACTGGAACATTCTTGGCACGCTATATTGCCTTAGAAGTTATCGCCCTGGAGCTTGCTGATGTCGCAAAAGTTACTTTACAATACAGAATAGGTCAAGAACAACCCGCTTTTCTTAATATCGATACCGAAGGAACATTCCGAAATCATAGAGCCTTGTCTGGTTTTATTGAGATGTGGAAACGCCAGGATCTAAGCATTCCGGCAACGATAGAGAGATTTGGTCTTCGAGATCCGCAACTCTACAGACAAATTACCGAAGCATCAGATTTTTTTCATAATCCAAAATTTCCTTGGAACAAAGTAGACGATAAAAGACACAAAAGTTAATAAATCATCAATTTTAGTAAATTAGAGGAGGATTTAACCATGACACAAAAAACATATCTTTTCACATCAGAGAGTGTTACCGCAGGACATCCAGATAAAATGTGTGACCAAGTGAGTGATGCGATTCTTGATGCTATTTACAAAGACGATCCTCAGGCTCGCGTTGCCATCGAATGTTTAACCAAAACAGGGTTTGTTGTTGTTGCCGGCGAAGTTACGACATCAACATACATTGACATTCAAAAAATTGTTCGTGAAACAATTCTTGAAATTGGCTACGACAAACCAGAATATGGCTTTGAAGGAGCTACTTGTGGCGTTCTTGTGGCTTTATCAGAACAATCACCAGACATTGCTCAAGGGGTAAATGAAGGAGAAGGTCTGCATGAAGAACAAGGAGCAGGTGATCAGGGATTAATGTTTGGTTTTGCTACCAATGAAACCGCTGAATTCATGCCTCTGCCTATCATCCTCGCCCATAAACTAACACAACGTCTTGCTTCCGCCAGAAAAAGAGGAGAAATTTGGTATCTTCGTCCTGACGGAAAATCGCAAGTAACGGTAGAATATGAAGATGATAAACCCAAACGTGTTGATACGGTCATCATTTCCACTCAACATCATCCTGATGTTGATTTACAAACCATCCGCCGTGATATGATTGAAAAAATTATTAAACCAATCTGTTATGAATGGGTAGATGAAAATACAAAGTATTTTATCAATCCTACCGGAAAATTTGTTATTGGCGGTCCAGTTGGTGATGCCGGCGTGACAGGGAGAAAAATAATTGTTGATACTTATGGTGGTTATTCTCGTCATGGAGGAGGGGCTTTTTCCGGCAAAGACCCTTCTAAAGTAGATCGTTCTGCCGCTTATTATGCTCGATATGTGGCAAAGAATATTGTTGCCGCTGGTTTAGCAGACAAATGTGAAATTCAAGTTGCCTATGCTATCGGCGTAGCGCAGCCGGTAAGTATTCTCGTCAATACTTTCGAAACAGGAAAAATTCCTGAGGAACAGATCGTCGAGATCGTGCGCAAACATTTCGATTTCCGACCAAAACAGATTATTGAACAGTTAAAACTACGCCGGCCAATTTACAAAAAAACTGCCGCCTATGGTCATTTCGGCAGAAACGATCCCGATTTTACCTGGGAGAAGACGGACAAAATAGAAATCCTCAAGAAAGAAATGAATACTTTTCTTCAAGGGAATGGGGTTAAGGAACAAAGTCATGATGGACAGAAAGTAAAATATTCTTCTGCATGATCATTTCTTCCCTTTCTTTTCATACTCCCGCAGCCACGTTAAACCTACTCTGATCATTAATTTGTTAAATTTGTCAGAGACGCGATAAGTCTTCTTATATAAATCATAATCAACTAAACCCATGCCGCGCATGGGGGTGAGAATTCGATCATAAAATTGCCGTTTGTTGTAGGAAATGCGCATCTCTCTTTCTAAGGGAGACTTTCCTTCTTCTTTGAAGACCATATTTCCTTCATGCAATAACGTCGCAAATACCCCCATTTCCGTTTTGCCCATCTCTCCCCCATTATCCCACATATATTTTATCAAGGCTCGTGCGACAATTTGCTGCTGTTCTGTTGGAAAAATAATGAGATAAATATCTTCAGGCAAATTATATTGATCAAAGAGAATAACCATGAACGGGAAAAAGGTAGTTTATTATATAAATATTACGTAAACGTATACTGGTGATTTTGAAGAAAACATCACCAGAATCTTTATAAACAAAATTCCATTAAAAATAAAAGTTGTATAGAGCGGAGGGATGCACAGATGAAAGATGAAAATTCTATCTTTGTGGGAAACAAGCCGTTCCTGAATTACGTAACTGGTGTGGTTATGCAATTTACAAGCAGAGGCGCATCGGAAGTGATTGTAAAAGCCCGCGGCAAGTTTATTTCTCGTGCTGTCGATATCGCTGAGGTGGCCCGCAAACGCTTTCTTGGAGATACTATTAATATTAAAGATATTAAAATTGACAGTGAAGAATTTCAAACTAAAGAAGGACGAACGATTCGTGTCAGCAATATCGAGATTACCTTGGGGAAGAAATAATTTTGTTTTGGAGAGCAGTAAAAAGGAAGATGGTTCCCATTAAGATAACAGAAGAACAACTAGAAACATTGCTGGGACATCTTCTAACAGAAAGAGGAAAAGTAATTCTTCTTAAAGCTGCGGTTGACTTAAAAATTACTAGAGACAGAAACTATCTGCAGAGAATTGTTGATCATCATGAGCAGAGAGGCCGCCTTATTGAAGCTTTACCTTATGTGGAGTTATTAGGATATAAAGAAGCGCAGGAATTTAGAAGCAAACATGCCAAAAGAATAGCGAAAGAAGTTCGTCAAAAAAAAGAATTAGAAGAAGTCGTTGAAAGAGCCTTGCAAAAACTAAGTTCAGATGAATTTTTACCTCCTCTGCCATTTTTTCACATCGAAGACCAGATAAAAAAAGCTTTACGGGAAGGACATCTAGAGACGGCCCAAAAATTATGGGATCGGCAAGCCGCGGACGGAATTATTCTCTATGACGAAGGCGCGATGATTGCTTTAAAAAAAAGTAATCTCATTGCCGCGTATAACTTATATCAAGAAGGTATGGTCTTAAATCCTCCGGCTTTTTTTAAAAACCCGGAACAAGCCGTGAACGTATTTCTTCAATGTGGCGACCGTGAAAGTGCAGCCAGGGTTATCAAAAATCAGATCCTAATTTGCGAGGAAGAAGGATTTTTCATTCTCGCTGCAGGATTAGAAAATCTTCGAGATAACAAAGAGAGAGCGGAAAAGTATAGAACCGTCTATCAACTCGTCGAAGAGAGTAAGAACCTCCAACCCTAAATCTTTATAAATATCCCTCTTTTCTGCCTCTTCATGAGCGTTAAGAAAAAAAATGATTCCACAACTCAACCAGAGCTGAACATCGCCCTTGTTGGTCATGTCGACCACGGAAAAACAACTTTAACAGAACGCCTCAGCGGGAAGTGGACTGATACCCATTCTGAAGAACTCAAAAAAGGCATTACCATTCGCCTTGGGTATGCTGATTTTTCGATTTATCATGATGAAGAAAATGATTTTTATACCACCAAAGAAAAGAGTATTAAATCAAATAAGCCGGCCACTTTCTTGCGTAAAATTTCCCTGGTTGATGCTCCTGGGCACGAATCACTCATGGCCACGATGTTAGCGGGTGCTGCTATTGTTGATGGCGCTCTTCTTCTTGTTGCCGCTAATGAAAAATGCCCCCAACCACAAACGAAAGAACATTTGATGGCTCTGCAAATCACGGGAATAAAAAAAATCATTGTTGTGCAAAATAAGATCGATCTCGTCAGTCATGAAGAAGCCATAAAAAACTATCAGGAAATTAAAGAATTTCTTGCTAGTACAGAATTTAGAGAGGCCCCCATCATTCCTCTCTCTGCCAGGGCTAATGTGAATATTGATATGCTATTAAAAGCCATCCAAGAACATATTCCCACTCCTGAAAGAGATTTTAAAGCCGAACCGTTAATGTTAGTGGCTCGTTCTTTTGACGTTAATAAACCAGGGCTTAAGCCTAAGGACCTTGTCGGCGGTGTTTTGGGAGGAACGGTAAAGCAGGGTGTGTTTAAAGTAAATGAAGAAATTGAAATCGCTCCAGGATACATGGTTGAGGAGAAGAATAAAAAAATTTGGAAGTCCTTACATACTAAAATAAGTCAGATTTATTCTGGAGGGTCTCCTGTTGCTGAAATTCATCCTGGCGGCAGTATGGCTTTAGGTACAATGTTAGATCCGACGATTATAAAATCAGACTCACTTACTGGTTCTCTGGTTGCTCACCCTGGAAAATTGCCCCCTCTTCATTACCAAATCAGTTTAGACACCAATCTTTTAGAACGTGTCATTGGAATGAAAGAAGAAGGAGAAGTGAAGCCTCTCGCCAAGGGCGAGGTACTTATGCTCAATGTCCATTCTGCCGCGACTGTTGGTGTCGTTACAGATCCTTCTAAGAAAAATACGACTTGTGTTTTAAAGAAACCAATTTGTGCCAATAAAGGCGACCGCATTACTATCTCGAGGAAAGTAGGAGACCGGTTTAGGTTGATTGGGTATGGGATATTGAAGTGAGCAAGTCAATAAAGAAAAGATTTGCCTTCGATTAATTAATCAAACTTCTCGAAGTTACTTCTTTGGTAGACGAAGGATTCCTACCCGAATTTCACGTTCACGTCGGAAGTAAATTTTCAAAGCGTTAATTTAGTCACTACTTATTAATAATAAAAAGAAAAGGTTTATAAATCATCCTCTAAAAGAGTAGTTATATGAACTATCGTAAACTTGCTATTGCTACTGGTATAGCTGCCGTTCTCGGTGTCGTCGGAATTAATACTTACGATGTTGAACTAAATCAAATTACGCGCCGTCTTCCTTTCCTCCATGTAGACACAAAATACAATCTGCCAAATACACAAGAGGCTGAAGGTCTTCCCTCTCTAAACGCTATCTCTATACCTAATGTACGTGATACTTTAGAAGAGCAAATTGCCGAACTTCTTGTCACAACCACACCAAATATTGACCTGTATATTCCTGGAGGAATTCTCTTACGAAAAGAAGATACACGAGAAGGTCATCTTTTTGGAAAGTATCCCAGTTACTCTCCTTCTCGCACCCAAAAGAACGTTGAAGCTCTTCGCAATCTTGCTGCTACTACAAGAAAGCGTATTCTTGTGTATGATGAAGGGGAAGGAGGATATGTTCCTCGTGTTGGCACATTGCCCGCAGCTGAAGATATTGGTACGTATTTCACTCATAATCTAATCGGCAAAACAATAGAAGGGAGGGTTACACCTTCAAAGTCAAAAATAGAACGGGTTCAGCAAGTTGAAGAACTATTTGCAAATTATGCTCGTGAATTAAGTGCTTGTGGCGTCGACGCCGTTTTTGGTCCTGTTCTGGATGTTCCTCAAGAAGGGCAAGGAAATCTCATGAAAAAAGATGGGCGATCTTTTAGCGAACGTCATTTGGAAGTACGGAAAATTGCTGAATTATATATCAACGCAATGCACAAAGAAGGAATTCGCACTGTTGGAAAACATTTCTTAAATGTTGGCTTAAGTGAAAATGGTGATGATATACATACAACAACGGTTCACGGTGGTGATCGAATTTCTCCAAGGCGCTGGTCTGTTGAAACGTACAGGGCCCTCAAAACTGATTTAGGGGGTGTAATGGTAACACATGTAGGAAATTTTCCGGATTTGAATCGTCCTTACTCTATTTCTCGCAGGGCCATGGATCTTTTAACTCATCGGAATTATCCCCAAAGGCACCAAGAAGCAGAAGTGTTTACAAATAATCGTGAAAATGAAGTGTATGAAAACAATCACGGTGGAGTAGATTTTAGGGGACTTGTGGTTTTAGATGATTTATCGATGCGTGGATTGCTAGATTATATTGAAGATAATGAACTTTCAGAGCGAGGAAAAAAACTTACCGCAGGTTGCAGGACAGAAGAAGCAAGAGCAGCAGTAATTGCCATGGAGGCAGGAGCACATACGTTTATCGTCTTTCGTGCTGATACAACGGCAATTGTGGAAGGACTTGCCTATGCGACAAAAGTAGATCCACCTTTCAAGAAAAAACTGGATCATGCAATTGACCAATACCAACGATTTGCTGAGGCAAGAAAATGAAACGATTAAAAAAAGCGTTAAGTATTGCCGCAGTAATTCTTACGTTTCCTTTAACATATTTGGCAATAAGAGCCTATGAAATGTATCCCTATCTTAAAGGGGACGTAACTTCAGAATTAGAGCGCATAGCAACGGATGGAAAAGCAAAAAATGGTGTAACAACTTTAGAAGAACATGTTAAAACAGTCCGTGACCTTTTATTATATGCTTATGAAAAGCCTTTAGATAGCAAATCAATTTACAATCTCCGCATTGATAAAACAGCAAATATGATGGAAATTTACAATGAGCAAGAAGAGCTAATAAAAAGAATGCCGGTGGGGACAGGTCAAGTCCTTGCTGCGATCAAAACCAGATTTGGGGAGTATGTAACCCCTAATGGGAATTATGTTGTTATTAACCATTTTAACCAGCAAGATTTAACGGATAAATTTGGTCCTAATGCTCACTTTTATGGCTCCGGTTTGCTTCAATTGTCGGGACCCTGGGCCCCTCATATTGCCATCCACGGTACTGACGACGAAACAAAAATCGGTACCTATGGTTCCAATGGTTGTGTGAGAGTAGGAAACAACGACATGCTCTGGCTTTTGACGAATGTAGGAATAGGATCTACAGTAGAGATTCTCTCATCACCTTCTCTTTAAATAAAGAAAGTGGCCCCACCGGGACTTCCAAACCATAACCGGCTTTTGAACCCAGGACCTCTGGCTTTCCTCATTTGAACCAGAAGCGGTCATATAAGACCAGCGCTCTTGCCAGGCTAAGCTATGGGGCCAGTGAGCAATGGAGTCTCTTTCTTTAAAAGGTTTTCTTTAGCAGAAAAGAGAGGCTATTTTACCCCCTATTTATAAATAAACCACCTTTCATCGTCCCCTTTTATAAAAAAGTATATAAATAAGTAGTATTCACTATGAAATTACAACAAAATTATATATACCTTAGGATGAAGGTCTTGACTTCAAAATGAACCTTAATCAGATCAAAAAGCTCATGGACAGGAAGAAAACTTCTCATAAGGGAGAGAATGGTTCCGTTTTGATTATTGGCGGTTCTGAAGAATACGTTGGTGCTGTGGCTTTAGCAGGCTTAGCCGCGTTGCGTGCTGGCTGTGATCTGGTTACCATTGCTGCTCCAGAAAAAGTAGCTTGGACCATCAATCGCTACTCTCCGGATCTTATTAGTCATAAACTTAAAGCGGCTTTTACCGTAAAACTCGCCAAAGAATTAGTAAAATACGCTGACAGTTTTGACGCCATACTAATAGGAAATGGCATCACCAGGAAAGCGGACAAATTTGTCCATTATTTTATTAAAAAGTCTCCTACGATGAAAGTCATTGATGCCGATGCTTTAAAAGGCCTTTCCTTCAAGGATTTTAGCAATGCTATTCTTACCCCCCATGAAACAGAGTTAGAAATGATGCTGGTCAATAGTAGCAAAGAGTTTCTCTTGCCAAAACTTCGTGAATCAAATGCCAAAGAGAAAGCCGAAATTCTACAGGGAAATTTGCGTTATTTCTTGCAAAATAACAACGTCTTACTTGTGAAAGGGGCTACGGACTTAATCCTTTCTCGCAATAAAATTGCCTACAATAGAACTGGTAACCAAGGGATGACGAAAGGAGGAACAGGTGATGTCTTGGCGGGGTTAGTAGCAGGATTTCTGGCCAAAAGTCATGATATGTTTAAGAGTGCTGTTGCCGCTGCTTATATAAACGGTTTTGTCGGCGACCAATTGTTAAAGAAAAAGAAAGGCTATTGCTTCATCGCTTCGGATATCCTTCATGATTTAGGAAATATTCAGGCCATGGAAAGAAAAAAGAAATAAAATTTTTAATATCTCCATGGATAAGATTAAACTTTATCATTATGTAACAGAAGATAAATATCGCTCTCTTCTTGCCAGAAAATTTTTGATGCCTTCAGCTCCGTTTAACTCAAGAATCCTTGAAAGAGAATGGGAAGCTTATGTGCGTCAATTCCCTTTCCAAGTAGCTCGTTTGAATACGTGTTGTTTTTTTGAACCAGAACCACAAAGTTGGAGAGAACATGGTTTGTTTGAATTATTGATGGAGGAATTTGCTGGTGGGGATTATTTGTTGGAAGTAACTGTTTCAGATGAGGAACGAAGCCCTATTCTTGTTAGAGATCATAGTTTTCATAGTCCAAAAAAATATGGTATGCCCCTTCAAGAATGGAGGAAAAGAGAGGTGAGGGATTCAAAATCTGAATTGAGAGAAGCTTGGTATCAATCCACAACTCCATTAAGAGATTATGAGGGGAGTTTTATTTGCCCCGAAGTTTTAATTCCGTTCCCAATATCTTTAAATAACATAAAAATTATAGGTGAATAAAATGGGCAGTTATATAGAATTTAATGACACATTGCAGATTACAACTGAACAAGGATTTCCCAAAGAGTTAGATTTAGGAGTACATCTAAGAGAACCATTAAAAGCAGAAGACTTTGAAGGAAGGGTGTTTGAGTTTTATGATAAGCCAAATATGAGAATTTACCATCCTGCACCCGTGCGCGTTTTTTTAGTACATAACATCGGCGGTAAATGGTTGCACTGGGGAAAGGCTCATGTTATAGAGCAGACAATTCATGCTGAAACTCAAACAACCTCTGGGAAATACAAGATTGTTCAGATTTATGAACCTGAATTTATGAGATTAAAGAATATCCATGATGTTGAGGAGACTATAAGATATTGGGATGATCGTGTTCATAAAATCAATGTCACAACAAATTAATATTCCAAAAACACTCTTCCAATACCCATAACCTTATCTATATCTTCCAGCAACACTAAACATAAAAAGAGTTCTTTTTCTCAAGGAACAATATGACGATTCTCTATGCTTTATACCAACGGCCTTTCCTCTTGGCAGTGATATTTAGCATAATTTTCCTTTGGACCATGATCTGGAAGGGAATAGCTCTATGGTATGCTGCAAAGTACCGGCAGAAAGGGTGGTTTGTTGTTCTTCTTTTCCTTCAGACTTCAGGGGTGATGGAGATCATTTACCTTTTCTTTTTTCGAGGAAGACGTAAGCCGGCAGAAGAAGAACGGAAAAGTAGTAAAACCGTCACCATTAAAACAATCAACTCCAAAGATTTTGTCTCCAAGCGCAAAAAATCTTTGACAGAAGCTAAGTCTTAAACTCTTTTACTTCGATTTTCCCTTTCTGGGCTTTAATAACATATTCTTTCCGATCTTCAAAATGCGCTAATTGGGTAATAAATTCAGGAAGCAAAATTCTTTCTCCTCTAAACTGCAGTGTGGTAATGATTTCTTGAACTCCTTCTTTATTTTCTAAAGTCTGAGTCATATCTTTCATGACTTTTTTTTCTTCGCCTTTTTTCTGTCCTTGGAGAATGGTTTGAGTTTTCAAATACAGAAAGTTGGCAATGGCATCCGCAACGTCTACAATTGCCACTTCTTGAATCCCTTGCAATCCAGGAGAGACGTTCGCTTCGATAACTAATGGTCCTGTCGGGCTTTCTAAGATATCAATGCCGCAAATATCGGCTTGCAGTGCCTTGGCTGTATCAAGGGCAATATTAATCACTTCTCTTGTTAAGTGGATAGGTTCTCCTTTCCCTCCGGCATGAATGTTCGCTCTTTTGTCTTCAGTCAGAGACCGACGACGCATCGCCGCTACTACTTTATCTCCAACAACTAAAGCTCTGATATCACATCCTCCCGTTTCAATGTACTCCTGAATGATAAAAGGTTGATTAAGAACTCCTAAAGCATCTAAAAGTGAAGACGCCGAAGAAAGAGAATCTGCAAACATCACTCCTTTCCCCTGGGTTCCTTCTGGAAATTTCATGACGATTGGAAACTTTACTCTCTTCAAGAGATCTTTCGCCGAATCTATCGTCGAAGAAACATAGGTCTTAGGCATGGGAATGTGATGTTGTTCTAACACTAAATGAGTAAGGAGCTTGTTATGAACGGTAGTAAAAGAAATTCCTGGAATGGGCATATATGGCACTTTCTTTTCTAATAATGCTGCAATCGAGCGCAAAAGGTAAGCATAGCGAAAAGAACCTTTAAGATAGACGCAATCGTACTCCGGCAATGGTTTTCCTTCATAGAGAATGCCTCCTTCCTTTCCCATGCTCACTTCAAGATGTTTAAGCGAAAGCATATCAACTACCTGAAAGTATTTCTTCATTGCTTCTCTCGTCATTAAGGAACTTTTACTTCCTTGTGAAATGAGTGCGGCTTTCATTGGTCAATGATACTCTACTATTCCCCATCTTTATTTCCTTTTCATGTTCTTTAAAGGATCTATAATGAACTTCCCTGTCTTCAAAACATTTTGTCCAATGAGGACACGATAAGTCATATGGCTGCGATCTGCTAAATTAAAATCAGCTTCTAAAACCTGCCCGGCTAATTTTACTTTTGTTCGCACCAAAGGCCGTTTTCCTATTCCAGCAGCAGATTTTATAACTTTTAAACTTGTAATCGGCCCAAGTTCTAACGTTGCTGCCAACTGTAAATCGATAGAGGAAGATGTCGCTCCCGTATCGATTCTCGCGAGGACGGCTTCCCTCTTCTTTGCCCCCGTGATCACAACTTTCTCTATTAAGCCTAGAACGGATCTTTTTTTCATATCGAAAAGATTCTTTTAGTCTTTTATAATACTTTTGCTTGATCAACTCCAAAACATTTTTAAAGCACTTACCTCTTTTTCTTTTTATCGCCCTGGTGGTGTAGTCCGGACTATCATCCAGCACTTTCGGCAACTTTTTGGCTCCGCAAAAAGTTGCATCAAAATTCATTCAAGTTGGACCTAAAGTCCAAAGACATACGAAAGATGCTAAAAAGTTGAAGGATATGCTGGGACCCGGGTTCAAATCCCGGCCAGGGCATTTTATTTCACCGCCGCAAAGCCAGAACCATAAATTCCCTTCTTCTTTGCGATATTCTAAAGATACAGTACAAGAATCTTTAAAAGGGAAAAAGAAATTCCGTTCTTAAATTGGCACAAGCCGATGCTCCAGATCAAGGAACTTCTCCGCCGCTTGAAACACGTGTCCAAAGAGTAGCTCCTTTTCTTGAAGTTAATTATGATATTCACTTCAGAGAAAATAAAAAAGTTTCACTTTCTTCTCTTTCAGTAGAAGCTGGACCATATCACGCCGCGGTGCGGTTAGAATTATCTTATTTTTTTTGCGAAAATATTCCCCCCGTCGCCGCTTTTCATCAGGGACCAATTTATGAAAATGGAAGATACCTCGCACCCTCAGACCAGATCATCGTCAAAGATGAGATTGTAAGACAAGCACTCCAAGGAAATGATTCGAATTTTAGGCGGGTTACTACCCATGAATACGGTCATGCTTATTTTGCCCGTCACTATGCAAAAGAGGTGAGTTGTATCATCAAAAAAAAAAGAAATGAACGACAGGGACAATTCTCTTCTGCTGTCGATGAAGCCTTTGCCTTTTGGCTCGTGCGGGAAATCAAACCCTCCAACGAATTAAATGACGCGATAGCTCAATCCTATAAAGGAGTCTCTGACGTCCCTACGCTGAGGTTTATATATCATCGTTTAAAAGCTATCAGTACAGAAGATGGTACTCTCAATGTTATTCTCCGATTTCCCGCCATCATTGCTGAAGAACTCGGGAAATTGCCTTTAACTGATGACCTCCAAATTTAATAAATTTACCTGAATCTTTAAAATGGAAAAGAAATTCACTCTTAAATTAGCACAAAGAGATCATTCTTCTGCCTTTTCTACTTCTCAATTTGAACCAGAATCTTCTGTTCAGTCTCCTTCTCCTCTTCTGGAAGTTTGTTTTGATCTTCAGGAAAAAAAAGGGAGGACAGTCTCTCTCCATCCTCTTCCTCCAGAGTTAGAATCTCACTACCAAGCAGCACGAAAAGACTTATCCTCTATTATTTTTATGACAATACCTTGTCCTAGTGTAAGAAACGTAACTTACGGGCCTATTAGAGAACAAGGAAGGTACTATCATTCCAAAAGCCAAATTGTTGTTGGGGATAATATTATTTACAATGCTCAGCGAGGAGATCTAGCACTATTTAGAATTGTTATCTTCCATGAGTATGGTCACGCTTTCTATGCTGTTCAATATAAAGTAGGCATAGAAACTATTATTTCAAATACCAGAACTCCAAAACTAGAGGTCTTTTCTTTAGCTGTAAATGAAGCCTTTGCTCTGTGGATAGAACATGGTATTGATCCAACTAATAACTTAAAAGAAGAAGATACGGAAGGGTTAGAAGGATTTGCCGATGTAGAACTCTTAAAAGCGATGTATGCTAGTTTAAAATCTACTGGCAAAGAAAAAGGGATTCTATACGTCCTCGACCATTTCCATCAAATTGCTGGCGAAGAATTAACTCTGAGAACTGGTGTCTCTGGATAGCGGCTAATTTAATTTCTACTTCCAAAAAGATCATCACTTCTTTTCCATTCTTTTGATAAAGGTCTTATATCACTAAAGAAGAACATTAAGCCGCGCGGGGAGAACGTTTAAAAACATTTGAATTAACCTTCCTTTTATGTTTCCTAAAGAGGTGTTGTATGGTATTTATATTTCCCTGGCTATTCTTATCACGGGGGCTCTTTTTTTAATGGAACCTTTGTCTAGCCCTACTGGTGATGTAATATATCAAGAGTTATCTTCAGAAGTTAGTGTTAAAAAAATATGGTATTTTGAAAATGCTTCAGAATATATCTATAATTCTTCTGCTATCTCTATCAACGGCACGGTGCAGTTGAAGTTATTGACAACGACAAATACCAGCATTATTGAAGAAATCAACGAATCTTTTTTGGTCTCAGCTACAGAATATGAAGATGATGATGACGAGGCTGAAAACAGGACGAGTAAAGTTAACACTGTTGGCAATGGACATGTTCAGTTAAAAGATGGTGAAGTAGTGCTCGAAGTAAAAGTGGATCTTCAGTTCAAGAATAGTGATATTCTTTCTGTATATCTTTTGAGCGGCACAACGGGGAGTGGGAGAATATATCTCTGTAAAAGCAAGTCGGGCTGTAATATGAGTGAATATGGTGCTCTTACTCTGCCGAGCAGCGTTTCTAATGCTTGGTACAATCTTACGCTTTCTGGGATTTCCTCATCGAATGACACCTTCTTCATAGATTCCCCAAATAAAATAAAGATTGATATGGTGAAAGGATATAAAAAAAAATTTAGGACAGAAATTTTCACAACTTTCTCTTACCCTTCTTCGGCCTCTATTGAAACCAAAGATTTTCAGCCAACAGATTGGAAAAGCTGGAGAAATTTTTCAAAAGTAGAACAGCTCCATGGACAACAAGTGCAGTATGAATACTCTACTGCTTCCGGAGGCTCCTGGACTACTGTTCCTGCTAATAACAGTCTCGGTTCGGTAACAGAAAATACGACCCGCTTTAGAGTTACTTTATTTTCTAATACAACAGAAACGCCATTTGTCGATTCTATCGAAATAATGTATACCACTCAATTACCATGTACGGAGAACTGGACAGTCCAATATGAAAGTTGTTTAGTGAATGACTCTCGGCTGCGGTTATATTATGATATGAATGAATGTGGCAGCAAAATTACCCTTCCTGCTGATAATGGGACCTCTATAGCATGCGATTATTGTCTCCCCCAATGGAATGAAGTCAATAGTTCCTGTGGGAAAGATGATCTCATAAGAGCCACATTTAGAGATGTAAAAACCTGTTATGCTTTGACAAATTTAACCAGCGATAATAATTCGCCTGCTGGAAGAAACCACTCCTGTAGTTATTGTACTTTGTTTAATTGTTCACAGTCGACTATAAAAGAACCTATTACTGAAGTAGGAAATAACAAGACTATCCATACTTTTGATGCCGTTGCTGAAGCTAATACAAAATTAGAAATAGAGGCACCTTTCCAAGCCCCTGTTGAAATTATTGAATATTCACGTAATATTAAAAATGAAACTCCTTCTTCTACTCCATTAAACAGATATATCAACATTGAATCAAATCTGACGAATGTCTCTTCAGTTAAAATTTTTCTCTACTATAATGACAATGAAATTGTTGCTCTTGATGAAAACACATTGAAAATTTATTATTATAATGAAACTAGTAGGCAGTGGGACGCCTTGCCTTCAACAGTAAACAAATCAGGAAATTATGTTTATGCTGTTGTTCCCCATTTAAGTTTATATGGACTATTTGGCGAGGTGCAAAGTTCCAGTTCCGTCAGTAGTGTGAGTACTTCTGGGGAGGAAGGTGGTGGCAGCAGCAGGCACAGAAGCGATGCTGTAACGACCGTTTCCAATAGTCTTAATTCAGAAACAGAGGAAACAGTTTTACCAACTCAAAGCGAACCTGAAACGACGGTTAGGCTTGACGCTCTTGTGAGCGAAGCGTCGTGTGATTACGTCGTGGAAATTAGTTTGCCAAATTTAATCACCTTTGGAAACAATGATTTTTATGAAGGTGAAATTGTAAACAAAGGAAACTGTGAAATTCCATCTCTTAACGTTGAACTAAGTCCTGAATTGCAGGAAAAAGTTAGTGTGCCTGTTTTTTATTTTGAACACCTTCATCCAGGGAATAAAACTAATTTTGTGCTCATTCGTACACAGCAAAATCAGAACAACTTTTTTGAGGCTACAAGTTACGTGGTGAGCAATTTTCGCCAAGAAAAAATATCAGGATTAATGATTGTAGAAGGGAAGGATGAACAGGAGCTTGTTTTTAGACGTGAGTTGCCATTGGAAGTGATATTTGCGCCATCGGCACCATGGAAAGAAATAACGACCATAGCTTTAGCCTTGGCTATCTTATTCTGTGTAATACTGGTAAGTATAAGAGTACGGAGACGAAAAAAGACGGTTCGACAGAAGAAAGTTCCTACTTCAAAGGGAAAACATTTATAAAAAGCAGCTAATTCGAGGAATTTATGAAAAAATTGCTTCCTTTACTGGCTATTTTCACTCTCGTGTTGGTCATGAGCGGTGCCGCCAGCGTTTATTATGATTCTATGGAAGAAGTCCATAAATCAGTTTCTACTCCGGCAATGAAGCATCATTATTATTACCAATCACGCTGGCAATCTTCAGATCCGCATTATGTTTCCTATGATCAATATCCACGCTCTTCAGGCTATGATAAAGACTATGGCCGCTATCAGCACACGTATAAATCATATCCTAATCCATCTTATTACAAAGGGCGATATCACCGTTATTACTACAAGGAATATCCTCCATTTTATGATGATTACCCTTTTTACTATTCAGCGGATTATGTCGAGTATAAAGAATACAAAAAGCAATCGTACTATCGCTATGTGAAAGAGAAGGAAACTCGATACCCACAATCCTCATCAGGAAAAGAATATTATTATGTTTCTGAGGAATACCAAGGTAATTCAAAATTTCCTCGAAAAACATCTTATGATGAAGTTAAAAAAGGCTATCCTCATTCACCTTATATTAAGAAATACCCTTACCCTCATCGCGAATATAAACGTGTAGAGCCAACTAAACACTATAATTATTATGACTTATACGATTCTCCTCAAGAATATGATCGTGGTTACCATCAGCCGTATGATGGGTATCCATTTAATTAAAGAGAATGATAAACATCTTTACATCCCTTTAATCTTTCTAATCATCTCAATACACGCTTTCATAACTTCTCCAGATCGAGAAATCCGCGCTAGGGCTTGTTCCCCATTCATTTTTGGTCCGTTCACTCCAAGCATTACAGGTTTTTCAAATTCTAGTGATAACTCCTGTAAAGTTTTAGCTAGTGAATGACTAATTACTTTATCATGATCAGTATCTCCTTCAATCACTGCTCCTAAAGTAACCACACCGTCTATATCTTTGCGTCGCAAGAATTTTTTTGCAGGAAGAGGAAGGTCAAAACTTCCCGGAGCTTTGAAAACTTCTACTTCTACTTTCTCTTTTCTTGCCACATTCTCCGCCTCTTTCAACATCTTGCTGGTGATTTCTTCCCAGTACCATTCGCTTACAACAATGCCAATTTTCATCATTCCAGAGAACCTCTATGTTTTGAACCTTGCCGCAATCCCTTTCCTGCAAAAGGTGTCAATTCTTCTTTTCCTTTCAATAAGGCGAGAGCATTGAGGGCATGTTTCTCAGAGCGGTCTTTGGCGATAGAAATTAATTCTGATATTTCCTTACTTTCTGAGGCGAAAACGAAGACTTTAAGGATATGCTTATTTGCGGCTAATTCTGTGTGCATCAAGGCAATATTCGCTTCCAGGGCACATTTTTCATCTAATTCTGTTGGACCCGCCCAGCCGAAGGCCAGAGCAATATCACATTTATAATCTTCAAGAAGCTTCTTGGCGGCAACAGGAAGATCTTTAAATCCAGGAACAGTATAGCGTTCGATTTGCATTGATTTATCTGCTTTTCTTATCGCTTCAATAGCAAACTTAGCCATATCAACTTGGGCAAAGGTGGTATCAGCTATTCCAATTCGCATTGTATTTCATCTCCATCTTTAAGATGCAACATCTCCCGAATATTCGCAGGAGCAATGATCTCAATAATCTCCCGAGGATGGCGTGTTTTGTGGGGTATAACGATGGCGCCTTTAAGAACATTATTAATGATCGTCAAATAACAATCCACGATTCCTCCTTCCGGAGGTTTGATCTGGATTTTGTTTTGGAGAGGAAATAACAGCACGTCTTTAACTTTAATGTTTAACGTTCCAGGATAACTAGAAAAGCCTAACCATTTCTGGAACTCCGGGTTATATTGAGATACAAAGAGATGACCCTTTTGTAATCCGGAAACAATCTTTCCTTTAATTATCATACCTCTTCCAGAGTACTATTTATTAATAAACGTTTCTTATTCTAAGACCTTAAAATTTTGGTAGTGCACATATTTGACTGATGGATTATTGCTTTTTATGCAAGAATTAGTTTAGCGTATCAGTCATTTCTACACACTACTAAAATTTTAAAAAGAGAGCGCCAGGATGTATGTATTAAGTCTGTGGGTGGACCGTGCCAGTTTACGAGCGATATAATTAGGTCTGAACCTGTGGAGAGGGACGGCTCCCGCGGATACCCTATATTTTTGATACGTTTGTCTTACCATATCTATTTCCCATTGTTCTATAGGTTTTTGAGGACGACCATTCTCTTTGCCAATATCAGGCACTTGATTGGTGAGCTGGTATTCATTCCATACTTGGTTAACACGTCGTATGGAAATGCC
>JAGVYE010000036.1 GCA_018303445.1 Candidatus Woesearchaeota archaeon | reverse complement strand
TTCTGAAAAGATAGCATTGTCATGCGTGGGAATGATGCGTAGGTTTCCTTTCCCGAGCAACCCTTCCTTTGCTATGAGGTGTTTCCAGGCATCACTGTCATCTTTTCGGATGTAGATATCATAGCGGGTGGGAAAGAGGTGATGGGACGTGAGGTTCTCGGCCCCATACGTCGTGAGGGCGTAGGGCAGGCTCGATCCCTTCAGGAACTGCAATGGATTCTGGACATAACATTCAAAATAGGTGGCCTTCGGTATGCTCTCTACATAATACGCAATGAGCTTGTCGCGATTGAGCAGCTTTTCTCCAATTTTCTCAGGAACTCAATGACCCACGGGACAGAGCAACCAGCTATTTGTGCTATCCGGTACTTGGTGAGCTCGCCTTGAGGATGAGCCATCAAGGCTCTCATGATCCTCAGGTTTTTGATGTTTCTCTTGGCCATAACCTGTAGGTAAAATGACTAATATTTAAATATTGCCTATATGTAGGCAAAATGAGCTATCTATAAACCGATCCTTACCCTGTCCATAGGGTAACATGGGCTTTGGCTATAAACCCCCTACTCGTCTATAAACCCGCTATAAACCCCCTTTAAAAAGAATTTATCATCACTTGAGAGTTTTTCGCTTTAATTTTCTTGCTTCGAAGTGGAAATAGAAATGGTCTTGTCCCCTATTTTCATCGTGCCTTTCTTCTCAAGCTTTTGATAAACAAGAGATGCCACTTCTGGGGTTTGGGTATCTGAAAACTTCTCTTTTAGCCAATCTTGCGTGTTAATAATCCTGAAATCCTTGTCGGTAAACGTTTTTTTGGCTTCTTGCTCTGCTTTCTTTTTGATTTCCATTATCTTTGGGTCATTGGAAACGATGTAGATATCTGCGGAATCTCCACACTCCTCTTTTAGAATGGATGCCTTCTCGAATAAAGATATTTGTGGTGGCATAACCGAATCGAAAAGAGGTGGGTCTGTTGCCGAAAATGCAAGTTCTACTGCCCTCGAAATTATCATGGAGTTGTTTTTCGCATAGTCTTGAATAGCGACGTTATGGAGTACCTCTTGTATGGGAGAGGTTCTAAACACTCGAACAGGGTCTGTTCTTTGCCTCAGTTCGGTACCTTTAGACTTATGGATAGCGGCATATTCAAAGAACACCTCGGCGCTATCGGTAAAGTCATTCTGGACTCCCAACATATTGTCGTAAGTCTTCAAACAAGGGAGATAGATAGTCGTACGTTTCTTGTGAACATTCTGCTTAATCTGGTCTATCTCACCGTTTTGCATACTTACCGCCCAACAGATTTAGAGGGAGCGGTCGATAAATGCGCTTATAATACTTCGCTTTTCCTCGGTGAGTGTTTTAGAAATCTCAGAAGTGACTAGATTATCCTGAGGAAGATACCGCCTCAATTGGACAAATGAACCAGAGGCATATTCCTTGATGACCATCCCTTCTTTCATGTCAGAAGGTAAACCTGTCACCTTTGCTCTCTCCTCGGGTGATAAATCTTCCACCCTACTGAGTTTGAAGGTTAGCTGTGGGTTTTTTTCGGTTGCCATGTGTTAGGTGAGGAGGTAGTTCTCCTCTTCTTTTAAGGGTATCTGTTTTTGCTATATGCCAGTGATAACCGAAGGTAGAACAATAATTAAGCTAACCCGGGGTGTCACCGATGCTCTTCCTGAACATGGAGCTATTTAATTGTTTTGATTTTTTGAGCTGGTAAGTTAGCGTCACCCAAAAGAAAGTGTTTTAAAGAACTTCTCCTGAACTCCCGCTATGGAAATGAAACCTGTAAATACCAGTAACTTAAAAGAAGTGGGCAATAAAGAGAAAGCAAGAGAGGAATTAATCAGTTTAATTAAAGATTTCGAAAATAATCCAGATTATTACAAGAAACTCTCCGAAGCGGATGTTGAAGATAAATTAGTTAATGAATTGTTTGTGAATATTCTTGGTTGGGACAAAAAAGACTATGAAAAAAGAGCTAAAGTACAGCGTGGAGATAAAAGGGGTAGTGCTGATTACGCATTTAAAATCAACGATAGAATCGTTTTCTTTCTAGAAGTAAAAAAGGTAACTATTCCATTAGACAAAGAAGCCGATGAACAGGTAATCTTATACTCATTATCCAAAAAAGTTCCATTAGCTATATCTACTAATTTTCAGCAGATGAATATTTTCTGCGTAGAACAGGAAGATGCCGTTAAAAATGTGTTTAGAACTTTCAAAACCCCAGAAGATTATGTTAACAATTTTTCTGATTTATGGTTTCTGTCCAAAGACAGTTTTGAACAAGGACTATTATTAAAAAAAGCAGAAGATGAGGGCAGATTAAAGAAAAGAGTTTCTATTGACAAAGTCCTATTAGAAGATTTTTGGCGAGTTCGTACATTAATTGCTAATGATATTGAAAAGAATAAGCCCGGAGAATATAATATTAATGAGAAAGATGAGATTGTTCAGCGTATTTTAGATAGGCTTATTTTTATTCGTAGATGCGAAGATACCGGGATTAATCCAGAAAATCTAACGTTAGAAGAAATAAAGCATATTGCTGAGAGCAGAGCTTATTCTCAGTTAAAAGCACTGTTTAGTAAATACGATTCCTTTTACGACAGTGGCTTATTTACTCCCAATAAAGATAATGATTGTGATATAATTACCATCAATGGGGAAATTATTCAAAGATTAATTAGATATTTGTATGAGTCGCATGATGGAAAGTATAAATATAATTTTGAGTGGATAGATGCTGATGTTCTTGGTCAGGTTTATGAGCAATATTTAGGGAAAATTTTGGCACAGACAAAATCTGGAAAAGCAAAACTCAAAGAAGGGCAGGCTCACCGCAAAGAGCAGGGAATCTATTACACTCCTACTTATGTAGTTGATTATATTGTTAAAAATACGCTTGGTGAACTGTTGAAAGATAGAAAAATAGATGCTCGGAAAATTAAAGTCTTAGACCCTGCTTGTGGCTCTGGCAGTTTTTTGATTAAAGCATTTGATTATATGCAGAAGCATTTGTCTAATGATAAAGAAGCAGTTCAGAGTAAATTGGATTTTCAAACAAAAGATGCCCCTACTTATTCCATTAAAACAGACATCTTAAAAAACAATATCTTTGGGGTAGATTTAGATAATAAAGCAGTAGAGATTACAAAATTAAATCTATTGTTGAAAGCGGCGGAAAAATTCAGGAAACTACCCTCTGAATTAGACAACCATATTGGCTGGGGTAACAGCTTGATTGATGATGGTGCTTTTGAACATCCGTTTAAATGGGTTGGCGATTTCCAAGAAGGAACGTTTGATGTGGTTATTGGGAATCCCCCCTACATCCAGCTTTCTATGGAGTCTGACAGCGTTACAAACTATAAGAATTATTTGATAAAGCGTTTTGGCTCATCGATGGGGCGGCTGAACACTTTTGGGTTTTTTACAAAATTAGGGATAGATTTGCTTAAGGATAAAGGAAAACTGGGGTACATCATTCCCAATACGGTTTTAACGCAGGATTACTATGCAGATTTAAGAGACATCATCTTGAATTCATGCAGGATTAGGTATATCGTTAACTTTTCAGATTTGCCATTTAAGGATGCGGTAGTTGAAAATGTTATTTTAATACTAGAAAAAGAAAGTAATGAAAAATACCGATTTTCTAATCAAGTAAGTGTAATCGGAGTGAATGAGAAACTCCAATTTATAGAACAAAGAAAATTGAGTCAAGAACAGTTTTATTCCAATCGGGAGAGAGCATTCCTGACCTCTTTAGATAACAAAAAATTAAAAATTAAAGAGAATATCGAGAAAGGAAGTCTACCACTGCGTACTTTTGTTGAGATAAACCAAGCGATAGCACTTAAATCCGACCGAAAGAAGTATTTAAGCAAGTCTAAGGAAGATTCCAGTTTTAAGAAAGTTTTGGATGGTAGGAATATACAACGTTACGGTATAAATTGGGAACAAACATATTTAAGGTATGACCTAAAATCAATTCATAGTTGTAAACGCGAAGATATATTCCTTAAAGAAGAGAAACTATTCTTTAGACGAGTCGGAAATGGACTTATTGCATGTTTAGATGAAAGTCAGTTTTATGCTCTTAACACTCTGG
This sequence comes from Candidatus Woesearchaeota archaeon, assembly GCA_018303445.1. Taxonomy (GTDB): domain Archaea; phylum Nanobdellota; class Nanobdellia; order Woesearchaeales; family GW2011-AR9; genus JAGVYE01. The sequence goes on along the minus strand of JAGVYE010000036.1, from coordinate 2,059 downwards.
TCGTAATCACTCTTAAAGACGCTTCGAAACTCAATTTGAGAGCTACTTTAGCACTTATTAACTCAAAACTCATGAATTACTACTATAAAACAGTTCTTAAGTCTACAAAAACAGTATTCTCGGAGATTCAAGCACGTCAAATAAAAGAATTGCCAATAAAATTGCTATCGGAATCGGCGCAAGAAAAGCTTTCCAACCTAGTTGAGAAGATTACTAAAAACGTGAAAAGATTATGCGATTTTCGGGATAAAAAAACGGCAGATAGCGCCAAACTCGAAGAAGAAATCCACAAGACCGATGCAGAAATTGATGAAGAAGTTTACAAACTCTATGGAATTACTGAAGAAGAAAAGAAGATTATTGAAGAGTCATTGAAATAACTGGGTTCATCAAGGAAGCGATACAGGAGAAGTTGAAAACGAGGAAATGAGAACTATGGAAAAACTGATTCGATATGCTGTGAACTTATTGGAAAGAGAGAATTCCCAGAATCCATCGCTGATGCCTTCACAGAACCCGGAGCTTAATCCAAGTCAGAATCCTGAGATTAATACCACCCAAAACCCAACTCTAAGCGCCTTACAAAATGCTTCTATCAATCGCACACAGAACCCTTTTGGCTGGAGGCAAGAACAATGGAATCTCTTCAAAAAGACGGTTCTTTGGGATAATCTCAGCGAAAACCAAAAACAGATGTGCAGGGACTATCTCAAAACTCTATAAATCAAGGAGCTAAAACATGGATGACAACATCAGCTACGAGCTTGAGAGGCTAAGGGATAAAATAAACGACTTAGAAAAAAAGCTTGACAAAGTAAAGAACCACGAGCATTGCCCCAATTGTGGTGAGGTCATGGACGTTGGGGACGATTATTGCTCTGAGGAGTGCGCCGTTAGCCATTATTACTATGGATGATAGTTCGAAGCTATCTCATTCGAGAATCCGCTCCGGCTTGGAGCTTCTTCTTGATATCCTGAATTTTTTCAAAGTTCAGTTCCCAGAAAGGACGTTCTTCTTCCATAGATTTGATGACCAACTTCTTCGTGACAAGGGAGTTCAGATGTCGTTCAGCCGTCTTCCAATGCATATTTGACTTCTCGGCAACTTCTGACGTGGAGAGTGGCATACGGGAGTTCGCAAGCCTTCGGATGATGACTTCCTGAAAGGGGTTAAATCTTCTTTTTGCCATGTTTCGTTCCCTCTATGAACTTGAAAGTCATTTGTACAGGTTGTTTCCTGTCTCTAGGAAAATCAGCCAGAAACTCAAAGTAATCGACTCGTTCTTTATTCAGCTTGAGAAGGCGCTCAAACTTCTTCGGAAATTTGACCACGAATTGTCGTCCATCATGCTGGACTTTCCGCCTAAGCATTAAGGGCTTTTCAGGGTCAAAAATAGGTTCAACTTCAACCATTGCTCTGTATTTCATCTATAAAGTTTATAAATCTTTCTTTTTTTCAGATGAGTTTATTTCATAGATAGAAAGTATTATAAACAGAAAACCACTTCTGAGGAGAAAAGGTGAATAAAATTCAGATGAAAACAGAAGACCTCCCCTTGGACGTGAAGCGCATCTTCGAGAGAAAGAACGTTCCTCACACCCCTCAAGACATAGCGAGGATGCGCTACCTCTGCAAGACCTTCGTAGAGTTCGTCTTGGAGACAAAGAAATGACAACCGAAGCCGAAGAGTACAAAGACTTGCTTGGCTACGCCAGAAGCCTCTATCTTGGATTAGAGAATCAAACAAAACTGGAAAGCTTCATGGAGGAGAAGAAATACACGCAAGACTGGTCTCGATACGAAAAAGCCTGTTCCCAAGAAAAGCTCATGTTCTTTAGAATCCTAAAGGACGCTGTGGACTTCTTGGGCATCGAATACAGCTACAAGGGCAACGGCAGACCACCGGAATACCTCGCTGATATCCTGAAAGCCATCTGCATCAAAGCCTACCACAACCAATCCTCGTGGCGCACAGAGTCCGACCTGATGATAGCACGGGCGATGGGCGTTTTAGATAAGGTTCCGAAGCGAAGCACGATTCTGAAATACCTTCAAAGC
>JAGVYE010000015.1 GCA_018303445.1 Candidatus Woesearchaeota archaeon | reverse complement strand
AAAATAAACAGAGATTTATTTTCAGTACTGAAATGTGATATTTTTCACATTTCATGAATCCCCTTTTTGCTGGATCTTAATTGGCGAGAAGGCTCACAGGTTGATGCTAAAGCCCCAGACTTAATACATACACTTAATACAAACTTTTTTATAGCTCTCTACTTATCTACATAAAGTGACGCCCAAAGATTGGTTCAAGAAACAACCATCGTGGTTAAAAGGCGGTTTTATCACTCTCAGTTTATACTTTGCCAGCGTATTTATCTCTCTTTTTCTTTTTGTTATAATTGCTCCTATCTTAGATAAAAATCCTTTTTCTGTCCAATCAGGTTCTCTAAGTTTCCTTATTCCATTTATTGCCATCTCTTTTTATCCAGGAGTACTTTTTGTAAATTCCTATGAATCGGTCGGGGTAATTATCCTTGTAAATGTGTTTTTTTACTTCGCTCTTGGCGCTCTCATCGGCTTTCTTAAGAGAAGATTTGCCTAATACTTTTCCCAAAGAAAACCTTATATAGTTTCCACTGTAAAAAGTAGTCATGAGTTATCTTCGGGAATTAAAAGATTACGTAAAATTCAAAAAACAGAAAGACAAAGATATTGTCTTCTACGCGGAAGATGCTGCTTCTTTTATCTATTTTGAAGGTGTAATTAAAGTTCTTGTTGAAAAATACCGAAAAAAAATCTCCTACATAACTTCCGATCCTCACGATCCTTTATTTTCCTCTCCAAGAGAGAGTCTTAATGTCTTTTATATCCAGAAACTTCTTCCCTTCTTCACTCTTTTATTGAATTCAAAAGTCCTATTAATGACTATGCCGGATCTTCATCAATTTCATGTTAAAAGGTCAATCAATACTGTTAACCATATTTATCTTCTCCATAATATTGGCAGTTCTTTCCCTGTTGTTCGTCACGGCGCTTTGTTTCATTATGATACTATTTTCTGTACCGGTCCTCATCATAAAGAAGAAATTATTACGCAGGAACAGTTATACGATCTAAAAAAGAAAGAGCTTATTGAATTTGGTTATTACCGTGTGGAAAAAGTATATCAAGAGTTTCTTAAAAGAAAAGAAAATCGACAACAAAATAACCCACCTAAAATTCTCCTTGCCCCATCTTGGGGAGATAAAACAACATTTAATCTCTGTGGTCAACAACTTGTCAGAACCCTACTGCAGGAAGGTTTTGAAGTTATGGTTCGTCCTCATCCCATGACGAGAATGGAAACGCCACACGTTCTTGATGATTTATACCGAGAATTTCAGGGAAATCATTTTTTTATTGTTGAAGAAAATATTAAGAACACGGAATCTTTCTTTAATTCTGATGTTTTAATCAGCGACTGGTCAGGCATTTCCTACGAATATGCTTTTGGCACAGAAAAACCAGTTTTATTTATGGATGTCCCTTTGAAAGTTAACAATCCAAAATACAAAGAGGTAGGAGAGCCAGTTGACGTGAAAATACGCCGCGAATTAGGTGAAGTGGTGAAACCGGAAGATATTTCTACGATTGGATTGGTCATAAGAAAAATGATTAAGGAACGTGAGGCATATAAGAAAAAGATTCTTGAAGCCAGGAAGAAGATGGTGTATAATTTTGGTAATTCTTCCGATGCTGGAGCAAAGTATATTCTGGATTGCCTCAACGCTAAATCCACACTATCGTGAATACTTTGTTTTTTTCAGGATGGCTTCTAATTCTTTCTTTAGTGGTTCACGTTGTCTTGCTGGAGGATCTGGCTGAACAGCTAAACTCCAGGCATCTGTAAATGATTCTGGCATGCCAACTTGTCTTAAAGAGTTTTTTGCTGACTCTATATTGGCTAGGTTCCATTGAGAGGCTCTTGGAATATAATTAGCACGTACTGACAGTGCACAATACGCTAAACTTCCTGTCAGTCCTCTGAATAAAGTCAACGCAAATGAAAATAAATCTGAATTTTGGTCTGTAGCGTCTCCTCGTGCCTGTTCTGGGGACATATATTCCGGTGTGCCAAAAACTATACCCGGCGGGGCTAAATCATAATCCTTCCGTTTTGCCATACCAAAATCAATAACTTTAGCTCTCCCTTTAGAAGTAACAAGAACATTGTTTGATTTTAAATCTCGATGAACAATCTCTTTTTCTTGCATCGCTTCCAGAGCATCACAAATGTCCACTCCGGCAGAAATGATAATATCTTTATTCCCCCTGATAATCGAAAAGAGATTCTCCTTCAATATATTCTAGCATCAGAGTAAGTAATTTTGGATGCCAACTATTTCTGGGCCGATAACAGCCTAAGAATTGTACGACAGAATCTCGCCCTCTTAAATCGGCTAATACTCGAGCTTCATTCCGAATCCAATTAATTAGGTGTACTTCCAATTCTCTCCAAGAGTGTAACTCTTTCTCTACCCATTGACAACCTCTTACTTCATATTTCATACAGCGAGAAATAGCTCCTTGTCCAATGAATTTCTTTCCAGCTTCAAGTTCTGAATAACTATATGAGCGTCTTTTTTGCGGAGTAATGGTCATTGGAATTAAAAATCTCTAGATCCTTGATTTTCACCATTAGTTTAAAAACTATTTTTCTCATTTCCTCATCATGTCGGCGAGAAATCCGAATAGAATAACTTGTATCCCCATGGTAATAAATAACCCCGATAAAATAATGGAAGGGTATCGGCCGATATAGCCGAGAGTAAATAGGCGGTATAGCAGCCAAGCGCCAATAAGAAACCCTATAATAATAAAAAGTGCGCCAATCCGTCCAAAAAAAGCCAGAGGTTCATAATCCCGATAAATTCTGAAAATATTTATCCAAGCTTTGAGGGCGTACTGAAAGGCATTTTTAAATAACCTGCTTTCTCTAGTTTTCCGCGCAATAATTGGTATTTCCGTAATCCTAAAGCCTTGCTTCGCGGCTTTAATGATTTGTTCTTGGGTATAGGTGAACGTATTAATATAGTTAATGTCTCTGGCAATATCTTTCTTAAAAGCCCGAAAACCAGTGGTCGTATCGGTAATTCTTATTTGAATAAGGGAGCTAATCACTTTTGCAAAGGCGATATTTCCCAGCCGTTTCAGGAAGGGCATTTGTTCGATTTTGCCGCGGAATCTGCTTCCTAAAACTAAGTCATACCCTTGTTCAACTTTTCTAATTAACTCTGGAAGATGCTGTGGATGATACTGTCCATCAGCATCGGTGTGAACAATAATGGAAGCTCCTAACCTTAAACACTCCTGCATTTCACGCCTGAACGTGCCAGCTAAACCACTATGTTTTTTCTCTACGACGACTGCTCCATACTTCCTTGCCACTTCTGATGTTTTATCTGTCGATCCATCATTGACGATAAGAATCTTATATTTATACGAGGTCTCGTCCATGATTTGTTTTATTTCTTCCAAAACACGAGGCAAGGTTCTTTCTTCATTGAAGGCCGGAATGGTAATGACAACTAATTTTTTCTCTGCCATGACAACTCCACCATTTTATTTTCTTTCGCCGAAGAGATCAGATAATTGGCAATACGGAGAACGTCTAATCCTTGCTGTCCGTTCACGGGAGCATCGTGTCCCTCTTTCACGCAAGACAAGAAAGCTTCAATTTCTGCCTGCAACGGCTCTTTCTTCTGAATGATAATTTTCCGCATGTCCCCTTCAATCACCGTATCCCAAGAATCACTAGTATACCCGGGATTTTCATAAAAAAACAGTTCCTGGGTAAGATAATTCGTCTCAAACATTCCTTTCTCACCAAAAACTTTCAACTGTCTAATTTTTGTTGGTGAGAGATAATTTATGGAAAGAAGCGCTTTTATATCTTTTCCATACCGCAGAAGTGCGGTTACGGAATCCTCATGATGGGGATGAAGCTTCTGTTGCGTTTCTGCAAAAACTTTTGTGGGGTACATATTCGTAAGATAATTAATAATATCTATATCATGAACAGATAAATCAATAATTACCCCGACATCCGTCATCCTTCCAGGGAAAGGACCAATACGCTGTACCTCAATTTTGTAAATTTCTCCTAATTCTGGCCATCTTTTCTTTAGCTCAAGTATCGCAGGGTTAAATCGTTCAATATGGCCGACCATTAATCTAACTTTGTTTTTTTCCGCGGCGTCAATAATTTCTCTCGCCTCTTCTTCCGACGCGGCAATTGGTTTTTCTAGCAGAATATGTTTCCTTTTATACATATTGAACAAGGCCACTTCTTTATGCAAACTTGTGGGCACAGCTATGGATACGGCCTCAATTTCTTCCATTTCCAGCATTTTTTTATAATCTTTATAGAATGGAACATTATACTTTTTTCCAATCCGTTCTGCCTGCTGTTCATTCGCATCGCTCACGGCCACTAATTCAGCTTCGTCGCTGTTAAAATAGACTCGAGCATGATTTTGCCCCATAGAACCTACTCCAATAACCGCTACTCTTGTCATCTTATTTTTTCACTTTTTTAAATTTATTATAAAAGCTTTGTGCAAGCATCACATTCTCGAGAAGCATCGCCACGGTCATGGGCCCTACCCCCCCCGGCACGGGAGTGATATAAGAAGCTTTATTTAACACTTCCTCAAAATCAACATCTCCAACGATCCGGCCTTCTTCTTTAGAAATCCCCACATCAATAACAACGGCGCCTTCTTTTACCATTTCTGAGGTAATAAACTTGCTTTTTCCTACTGCGCTGATAAGGACATCTGCATTTCGCGTATGCTCTGCTACGTTTTTGGTCTGGCTATGGCAGATGGTGACGGTAGCGCCGCGATTTAATAATAAGGCTACTAATGGTTTCCCGACGATAACGCTTCTGTTTACGATAACGACTCTTTTTCCTTCCAAAGAAAGGTTATATTCTTCTAATAGGCGGATAATTCCTTTTGGTGTTGCGGGCACTAATTTCTCTTCTCCCTGCAGCAATTTTCCCAAATTTACGGCTGTAAAACCATCCACGTCTTTTTGTGGATCAACGGCATTCAAAATTTTCTTTTCATCAAGATTCCTTGGCAAGGGCAGCTGCACAATTATTCCCTCAGAAATAGCCTCTTTCTCTTTTATCCTAGAAAGAAGATCTTTTTCGTTAATATTTTCCTGAAATGAATAAATTTCGGTGTTAATTCCAATTTCTTCACTTCTTTTTTTCTTGAGAGAAGTATATATTTTAGAAGCCGGATTATCGCCTACCCGAATAATTGCTAACCGTGGCTTAGGATCACGGGAAGATATTTCTTTTCTCAAAGAATCAAATACTTTTTGTGCTACTTTTTTTCCATCAAGAATTTTTGCGGTCATTTTTTGCAAGAGATTATTCTTTCGTTAGTAATAATAAAATCCATAGAGAGATCATGTTCCTCTGCAGGAAGAAGCGGAATCATTTGGAACTCGTAGGCGATGCCAACTTTTATCGCTTTTATCCCTCTGAGAAATTTATCATAATATCCTTTTCCATAGCCGATTCTATTTCCTTTTTCGTCAAAGGCAATACCCGGAACAAGGATAAGATCTACATCATTTTCTTCTACTCTTTCTGCATTTTCTGGATCAGGCTCTAAAATACCATAACTTCTCGGTCTTAAAGAATGATAATCCTGTACAACATAAAATTCTAGTTCTCCACGGTCTTTATTTACAACTGGGAAAGAAACTTTTTTTCTTTTCATGGCTTCCTCGAGCACTGTTCTTAGATTAACTTCGTTCCGTATCGCTGAAAATCCTCCGATTATTTTTGCGTCTACAAATAGAGGGAAGGCTTGTAATTTTTCGCATATCAAAGAACTGTTATAGTTAACTTCCCGTCCTGATAACCTTTCCCGTGCTTGTCGTACTCTTTCTCGTATCTGCTGTTTAGAATTAAGCATCGTTCTTAAGCTCACGAAGAGCATTTATAATTATCTTACCATCTTGCAGAGTTAAACCGGGATGCACTGGCAAAGATAATACTTCTTCTGCCGCTTTTTCAGCTACAGGAAAAGATTGGGTGTGATATTCTGGATATGATTTTTGTTTATGTATGGGCAGAGGATAAAATACCGAGGTCTCGATTCCTTTTTGTTTTAAAAAATCTGCCACTTTATCGCGACTCTTGCCAAATTTTTTGGTAATCCTAACGGTAAATTGATGGAAGACGTGATCAGTTCCAACGTGAGGGATAACAACACCAGTAATGCCTTTTAACCCTTCCAGCAGGAAATTCGCATTTGTTTTCCGTTGCGCATTAAATTCCGATAATTTCTGTAACTGACATAAACCTATCGCTGCGGCGATATTTGTCATGCGAAAATTATAGCCCATCATGTCGTGATGATATTTTTTTTCCTGTCCATGTGAAATTATTTTTCTCGCTCGCGCGGCGATCTCTTCATCATTTGTCGTAATCATTCCCCCTTCTCCGGTGGTCATGTTTTTTGTTGGGTAAAACGAGAAACAACCTGTGCCAAAGGACCCTACTTTTTTATTATTATGAGAAGAACCATGAGCTTGACAAGCATCTTCAATAACAAGGAGATGATGTTTCTTTGAGATTTTTATAATTTTATCCATTTCACAGCTTTGGCCAAAAAGATGGACGGGGATAATGGCTTTTGTATTTCCGGTGATGGCTTTTTCCAGAAGACGCGGATTGAGGTTAAACGTTTTTTCATCAATATCCACAAATACTGGTGTCGCTCCCACCATTCTAATGGCATTGGCCGTGGCAATAAACGTGAAAGGGGTGGTGATTACTTCATCTCCTTTTCCGATGCTATGAGCAAGAAGGGCGGCATGCAAGGCTGTTGTTCCATTTGAAGTGGCCACGGCATGTTTCACACCAACAAATTCTGCAAAAGCTTTCTCGAATTCTTTAACCTTCTCACCTTGAGCAAGCATACCTGATTCTAGAACTCTCATCACCGCTTCTTTTTCCTCAGCTCCCAGAAGAGGCTTAGCGATAGGAATCATATTCACAGAAGCTTAAATTTAGCTTTATAAAGGTTAGGAAAGAGAGATTTTAATCTTTTAGTCTCTTTCTAGCTTTAGACCAGATTTCTTTAGTTTTATAGAGTTAGCTTGAATGCTATTTTTTAATTGCATCAGTTAGGGCCAATTCCATCTTGTAGTATTTCATTTTAACACCTGGTAAAACTTCCCAGAATATTTCTTCTCCTAATCTGAAACCGTGTTTTTCATAAAATTTAAGTGTTTGTGGATAAATAGTTGTATCCCCGCGAATAATTTTTATACTTTTTTTTCTCGCATGATCCTTAATTTTATCCAAAATTGTAGGCGCAACATTTTTTTTCCAATATTCAGAATGAACGTACAATCCACCTAAATATGCTCCTGTTCCTGGAGGCAAATCATCGCAATTTTTTTTTGATAAAAAGGCAGTTCCAACTAGTCTTTCTCCATCAAATGCAAAAAATACCTCTAGGAGCAGATTTGCTTCACCCCAGACTCTTTCTGGTTTATATTCTTTAAAAGTAGCTTCTAGGCCTTCATCAGGGTATGTTTTGCTTATTTCATTCGCACGTCTTGATGATTCTCTAACTAAATCAAACACTTTCTGACCAAGATCATAGTCTAATTTTAAAGCCGACCCTGCTAAATATTTTATTTTTTCCATATTCACCATTCAATTTAGAAAAAGTTTAAGCCTTTCATCAATCAAAGATTTTTATACTTTTTCTGATATTCCTCAAACTTCATCATCAGACCTTTCTCTAATTCTGGAGGAACCGCTTTTCGATAATTTCCTTCTCCTAATTCTTTAAAATCTCTTTTTCCACTTTCTACTATTTTCAACGCTTCAATCAGTAATACCAGTTCCATATTTTGCAATCGCAAAAAAACATCAACTAAAGTATCATCATCATATACTTCTATTTCTCTTTTCACAATTAAAGGTCCTTTATCAATTTCCGTGCTTATGAAATGGCACGATACGGCTTGCTTATATTCCTGAAGGATCGCCCATTTAAGGTTATCTAATCCTCTATTCTCCGGCAGTGACCCTGGATGCATATTAATAATCCCTATTTTAAAAGCATCGATGACTTGTTTCTTGAGAATACGTGCCCCTAAAATGATCCCAATGTCTAAGTCAAACTTTCTAATTAATTCCTCACATTCTTTACTGTTATGCGCAACAATATGGTAGGGAATTCCTAATTTTTTGGCTATTTCCCGCGGATGTATGTACTCTAATCCTTTTGGACTAACACGAATTTTTGACTGATAAAAATTTAATGGTACAGAATCAGCGGCTAAGATGACTTTTGGCTTATATCCTCGCAAGAATAACCACAATAATCCTTCCTGTGTTTTCTTGTGTTTGAAATTATAGGCAAAGACACCGATGTTCATGGCAATTCCTTCCTGATCTTTTCTTTCATTATTTGCACGATTTTTTCTGCCGCACCAGTTTCATAAGGACACTTTATGGCTTTAATGCGTTGCAATTCTCTATCATCATTAACTAATTGCTGTGCTTTGATTAGAATACTTTCAGTCGTATTTCCCACTAAAAAATTCTTTCCCGCGTTCACAAGCCTCATCCATTCTGTTTCATAGCGCGGAATTAAAGCGGGTACATTAAATACTAACGCCTCATCTTGAATACCTCCGCTATCTGTGATACAGAAACGGCAATGCGCTAAGAGTTTAAGAAATGGCAAATACTCTTGTGATTTAATGATTTTAATTCTCTGGTTTGGCTTAATATGGTGTTTCTCGAGAGCTTTTTTCGTACCAGGATGCAAAGGAAAAACGACCGGCATTTTTTCCGCTAATATTCCTAAGGCAGTCATGATATTTTCTAACACTTTTTTTTCTGTTGTACTTTGTTGGCGATGAATTGTGGCGAGAACATAATTTCCTTCTGTAATTCCTAACTCCCCTAAAATAGTTGATTTCTCCGCTAATTTTTTATTTCGCACGACGGCATCAAAGATTGTATTTCCTACCAAGAAAACATTTTTTGTTATCCCTTCCTGAGCTAAATTATCAACACTCCCTTGATCTGCCGCAAAAAAATAATCCGCACAACGATCTGCGACGATTCTATTAATCTCTTCCGGCATTTTTTTGTTAAAAGAACGGCATCCCGCTTCAACATGAACAAGGGGAATATACACTTTCGCAGCGGCTAAGGCCCCCGCGAGTGTTGTATTTGTATCTCCTTGCACAATCACGACATCTGGTTTTTCTTCTTTGAGAATATTTTCTATTTTCTCCAGCATTAATCCTACTTGCTTGCCTTGCTGATGTGATCCGACGTTTAGGTTATATTTTACCTGAGGGAGCTGCAAATCTTTAAAGAAAGTTCCATCCATCTCATAATCGTAGTGCTGATTGGTATGAATCACGACTTGATCAAACTCTGCATCTAACAATGGCAGAAGAGGCGAGAGTTTTATGATTTCTGGCCTGGTTCCCAGGATGGTTACCACTTTCATATTTCTTTTCCGAATACACGATGTGCGGCAATGCGAGAAATTAATCCTAAATGATCGCCAATGACACGCATCGTCTTCATTTTTGACTGGCCAAATTGCCGCACGTTTAATTCAGCAGGAAGTTCTTTTGCTTTGTAACCATGTAATAAAGATTTTATAAATAATTCCGTCACACCTAAAAACGTGTTTGATTTAAATTGTACTGTGTCAATAACTTTTTTACGGTAAACACGCACCATCGCAGTATATGTATAAATCTCAGAACCGAGAAGAATACGATAAAGGCGGGAAACGCTCTTGCTTAAAAAAATCCGATACACCGGAACATTATGAACCATTCCTTGCGGATGATATGGAGAAACGGTCACGATGTCTGTTTTTTCGTCAAGCATCGACAACATTTTTAGGAATAATTGAGGAGAATAAGTACAGTCGCTATCCAAGGCAGCAATTAAATCTCCTTTTGCCTTGCTAAACCCAGTCTTTAATGCTGCGCCAAGATTTTTATTCTTCTCATGTTTTAATATTACCGTGTTTTTGTCAGGACCAAAGTGCTGCTGCAACAACTCTTGCGTTCGATCGGTGCTTCCATCATTCACAAAAATAAGTTCCACGTTATAATTCTGCTGCAACTCTTTAACCGCCGGCATCAACTGGCTTTGGAGATGGGGAATACCCTCTTCTTCGTTGTAACAAGGGATGACAATGGAAAGAGTTTGCATGATCTCTGCGACTTCTTCTTTTATTTAAAAGGTTTATGGAGGTAATGATCAGCGCTTTTTTTCCAAAGAAACTATTCATTTTTCTCTTTTATTACTCAATAAAATAAGGATAATTGCCCCAATTAAAAGCAGTACATAATACGCCATAAATCTATCGATAAGAACTGCTGTTTTAATAACTCCTTCCCCGCTATGGACTAACGCTCCTAAAATACCGACCGCAGATAACTCCGTAATTCCAATTCCTCCTGGGATCATCGTCAGAACGCCAATAATAATGGAGCTGGCAAAAACAAACCCAGTTATGGTCAGTGAAGAATCAATTCCTAAGGCCATAAGTAAGAGATAAAATCGTAGTACTTCTATGCCATTTGCCAGAAACGACAACAAGATCATTCCACTTAAAAAACTTTTATTTTTTAATATTGTAAATCCTTCTATCATCTCTTGTACTGCTTTCATTCCTCTCTCTTTTATTGTCTGGGGACCTGGCAGATGTTTAATTATTTTAGAGAAAATTGTTATAAAGCTCTGAGGGAAAAAGACAACCATCATTGTTCCGGTAATGAGTAATAAAACGAGTATCCACAGAATTTCCTGAGGAAGGATTTTTTGTGCGGGAATAAATCCAAACGTGAGCAACGCTATTAACAATAGCGAAAACAAATCTAAAACTCTTTCTATTCCTAAAGCTGATAAAGAATGTGAAATGGGCACATTATAATGGCTTTTCATAAGCAACGGCTTGGCTAATTCGATTCTCCCCGGCACAAAACTTCCTGCGGCTACTCCTGCTATAATGGATTTGAAAGAAAAGGGTAAATGGATATTTATCATTGTTACTTTCTGTAAAAGTATCTTCCATCGCCAGGCTTTTACTAACAGATTAAGAAAAACTAGGGCTAATAAAGCTATGAGCATGATTCCCAGTTGTTTGATACTGAGAAGCCCTTGCTTAAAATCAACGGTAGTGAGAAAAAGAATGAGAATGAAAAATCCTGTTATCAGCAAAATCCTGTTAATGACTTTCTTCGTGTCCATGCCCTGTGCGTTTCTTTTCTTTTTTATATGCTTTGTGTTAAAGTTGAAAGTAGAAAAATTCAATAATGACAAGAAGTTTTGGCAATTGCTACCTCTCTAGGATGGTGCTAAAGTAATATAAACTTTACTTTCTAACTTAGACACAAAAATCTAAAAGCGTGTTTATGGAATGAAATTTGGTCCCATTTTATTGTTGAGTTTAGTTTTTCTTAGCGCCTTTCTTGTCGCTTGTAAGGAAAGCGTCGTTAACGGCCAAGCCATAAGAAGTTCTTGCGTTGACACCGATCCAACTCCTGCCGGTAGACAACTGTATGAAGGAGGCAATCCTTTGATATTGGGTATGGTCAATAATTTTTACGCTGATCAATGCACCAAATTTTCTAATACTAGGGTAATTCAATATTACTGTGATGCTACAGGAACAGTGAAAAGAGGCAGTATGGATTGCCCTGGTGGTACTATCTGTAGCAATGGTGTTTGCGTTTCATCTGCTTCATCTTCAACCTCTTGCAACGATAGCGATGGAGGTGTTAACACTGGGGTTACTGGAACTGTAACAACAAATCTAGGAACGTTCGCTGATACTTGTCAAGGTGCAGATGTCGTTGAATACTCGTGCTCCCAAGCACAGCAAGCAGTATCGAGCGTCTTATTGTGTGGTACCAGTGCTAGTTGCCAAGGTGGAAGATGTGTACGCTCTGTCTGTGGTAATAGGGTTGTGGAACCAGGCGAGCAATGCGATGATCAAAATCAGTTGAGCAAGGATGGTTGTAGTAATTCTTGCACAAAAGAACAAGGTTACTGGTGTCCTAAACAAGGAGGTTCTTGTCGTCTTATTGAACCAGGACTTTTTTGTGGGGAGGATAAAAAATTTAATGTCTTTGTTCTCATGGATGATACCTCCTATACTGCCACTGATCAAGAAATCAGAGACTATTTTACGTTTACAAGTCAGCTCTTATATGATCGAACTTGTGTTGTTTTAAATATTACGCAAATATTTCATGTCAGCATAAATAACCCCTCTGATATCGATCCCATAACTTATAATTTAATGTCTCAAAATTCTCAAATCGTCAGAAATGCCAATGGATTTGTAATTTTCACCGAAAAGCTTTCCTGCGCTAGGTTAAATGGTGGATGTGCTTGGGGTATAAGCCCATCATATCAACAGATTGGTATTAATAATTATTGCAACACCTATGCAAGGTATGATAGGATTAACAACATTTTGTACGGTTCGGTCATAGATTGGAACCATTTATATGGTGCTTGTGGCTATGATGAAGATCAAACGCAAAGAATAAGTTCTGTTTCAGTAAATGGACAATGCAGAAATCAGCCTGGAACTCAATGTGTTTTACATAATGGGTATTACATCTGCCAAAATCTCGTGAATACATATTATGCTTCTGATGCAAGGTTAATGACTGCTTCGACAATCATTCATGAAATAATGCATCATTACGGCTTTGGTGCCGATGGTTATATTGATCATAATGTCGGCTCACCAGGATGCTTAAATGAATATCGACATACTCTTGATAATGTTCTTTGTCCAGCAAATGGTGATTTAGCTGATTGCTTCTTTAATATGTGCCAATACACTTACGAGAATTTTATTAGAGCAGAAAACATCTGTTCTTAAACTTAAGAAAATATTCTCAAACTTCCTTCCCAAAATAGAACCAAGAATAATAAACCTTAAAAAGCCTTCCTCAGCATCTTTTCTGTGAATAAAAAAACAATCTTAATTTTATTGAGTATTATTTTTCTTATTGGACTTTCCCTCCGTCTTTTCCACTTAAGCAATGAAAGTTTATGGACTGATGAAGCATTTAGCTTGCACATTGTTGAATCAAATAGTGTTACAGAAGTTATTGAAAAAACGAAGGTTTCTGAAGTAGTTCCTCCAGGCTATTATCTCTTATTGCATTATTGGGTCAAATTTGTGGGCAATTCAGAATTCTGGCTTCGTTTACCATCTATTATCTTTGGCGTCTTGTCTATTATCGTCATCTATCTTTTAGCGAAGGAAATGGATTTGGGAAGTAAAGAGAAAACAATCCAGGTTGCTCTTCTTTCCGCTTTCTTTCTAGCTACCTCAATGTTACAAGTGTTATATTCCCAAGAAGCACGCATCTACTCTCTATTCTCTTTTCTCTCCTTATTTTCAACCTTGTGCTTTGTCAAATTATATAATGGTAACAAAAAAGTGTGGAGGTATATTTACACTTTATCTCTTATGGCTTCATTGTACGTTAACTATTTAGCGGTTCTCCTCTTTGTAGGTCATTTCTTGGGACTATTTTGGAATTTAGAAAAAAAAAAGAAAATGTTTCGTCCTTTGCTCATAATTTATTCTTACGTCCTTGTTTTTTCTCTTCCACTTTTCCCTGTCGCTCTCTACCAATATAGATCCGTCGGGGCCGGCGCAACTCAGGCTTTTATGAATTTAGGCGTTCCTTATTTCTTTGCCAAGTTTGGGTTATTTATGTTCGCTCTTCCCTCGTTGTTTATTTTACTCCTCGCTTTAATTATCCTCTTTCGATTTAAAGAAAAAGCCAGAGAAAAAATGCGATTTTTTCAAGATTATCCCACTATTTTTATTCTCATGATCACTCTCTTCGACCTTCTCTATCTTTTTCAAACTGGCTACACGATTCTTAAGATTCCCATTTTCCGTGTCCCTATAACTAACTCTTATTTTCTCATTCGCCACTCTCTTTTCTTATTCTCTATGGTTTATATATTTCTCGCCTTCATCATAATCTATAAACTTAATAATTCTAAAAGAATACTCGCCATTCTCCTCATCTTAATCATAAATATCTCAGCTCTATCCATTTATTACACTACAATCACAAAACCACAATGGAATGAAGCCGTTTCTTATGTCCAAAAACAAACCCCGGAAAACCCTCTCTTTCTCATGGATAAAGGTGGTTTATCTAACACCTTCACACTAGAATATTATTCCCAAAAACATTTTGGCCATAAACCGAAAATTATTGAACTTACAAAGATTAAAGAGCGCAGTAATCTTCTTAAGATGAGTAAAGAACAATTATATTCTCAAATCGGTTCTAAAAAAGAATTTTGGCTGATGTTGGTTCATAACAAAGAAACAAAGGACCACTATAAAAACATCCTTGACGCGCGCTTCACTTCTCTGGAAATAAAAGAGTTCTCTCAGATAAAACTGATCAGATATAAGAATGAGAGAATGGATAATCTTAAATAATATTCAACTTTCAGCATAAAAATGGCTAGTCTGATGACAATAATTCTCTTTTTTATCTATATGTGGGGGTTAGGATTTACGGTCACGTACAGTTTTATTAAATCGCCCAGTCAGGTCGAAAAGTTCTTTATACGTCTTGGCATTGGCCTGGGAATTTTCCCTATTCTTTCCATTATCCTTAACTTTCTTCATATTCAGCTGGATTGGAAAATATTCCTCGCTCTCAGTCTCGCTTTTCCTGCTTTTATCATTATAAAAAACCTTAAAAATATAACCTTCACGAAACCTAAATTACTCAAATCTGATTTATACCTTCTCGCCGCGGTCATCATCGCAGTAATTTCTCTCTACATTTACGCTACCGGGGCTTTCAGTTATCCTTATCTTGAAGATGAAGATCCCTGGGGACATGCCGTCGGCGCAAAATACGTTGCCATGCAGAAAATGGCTTATGATCCTCCCCTTAAAAACACGGAAGAGATTGATACGGTCTTATCTTACATTGATCCTTATCCTCCAGCATATGATATCCTGATAGGGATCTTACACCAAACTTCCTCCAACCTTAATTGGACAATTAAATTCTTCAATGCTTTAATTATCTCTCTAGGCTTTATCTTTTTCTTTCTTTTTGCCAAGGAATTTACGGCTAGCTCTTCCAAAGCCCTCTTTGCCACATTTGTCTTAGCGGCTATTCCTTCATACTTAAGCCATTTTATATGGGCACATTCCTTGGTCATTACTCTCTTCTTTCCTGCCCTGTATGCTCTTCATAAAAGTTTAGAAGATCAAAAATGGCTTCTCCCTTTACTGCTTATTGTTGCCAGCATCTGGGTCACGCAGAACATGGAACAGCCCATAAAACTCACGACGATGTTGCTTCTTTATGTGGTTGTGTTGTCATTTATTTTTGGAAAAGTATACTGGAAACAAATAACCGCGATACTAAGTGGTATTGCCACCTCATTCCTGTGGTGGGGGGTCATGATTCATAAATATACTTTCTCTGTATTTCAAGAATATTATGGGGGAACAAAAGTCCAAGCTGGAGAAACACTGGTCTTAGCTGGTTCGGAAGGCCAGTTTAGTATTCTTAACTTCTTAAAATCTGTTGTGCTTTTAATCACGAATCCGGGAGGATCTGCCTCGCGTCCTTATACTCTAAGCGATTTTTTCTTTGCCAAAGGAGAAAACATGATTAACAATCCCATTGGCGTAGGCAGTATCGTAAGTCTGCTTGCGTTAGTCGGAATTATCTTAATCCTTTGGCGTTACAGATCGCGTTTAGTCGCTCCTTCCTCTTCCTGGCAGTGCGTGGCCATTTTTTGGCTGATTTATACTTTTTGGGGTATTAATGGCATGACCTTCCCTATTTCTGTGGCTCGTGCTGCTTTTCGCGTTTGGCCTTTATTAGCCATTTCTCTGGCTTTTATCATTGCCGAAGGAGTGCACTTATTGTTAGATTATTTCGCAAAAAATAAATTTCTTCAAAAAACAATTCTTGTGTTTGCCATTATAGGCATCGTTTTAACTTCTGGCATAGCTAAGTATGAGCTTAACACTGCTGTTTGGCCAACGTCAGGAAGTTTTATTTCTCCGGCCATCGCCGTAAGTTATGGAACTTGGTTTTCCACCATTCCGGATGATACTTCTGTCTTTCTCTACGCACCTCGCGACAAACTGGTTATCGGTTTTGGCAAGTTCAGCTGTCTTTGGTGTCAGGAAGTCATTGATTTCAGGGAAGGCATCGTTAATGCTTCTGCTGAAGAATTATATAATTTTTTAAAACGGAATAATTATCAGTACTTAATTCTGAGCGGACCAATGGATCTGCGTTATTTTGAAAATACGTATCACGTGCCTAGCGCTCAGGAAGTTCTGCAGAAAAAATATACTGAAATAGTTCAAACCAACAAATTTTCACCAGCTTACAAAGCCGATGCCTTTGCGGTATTAGAAGTTATATAAAAACACAGATGACTTTTCTATCTACATACTCTGTTCTTCCTCCCGCCCCAAGGCAGCAGTTATTAATTTCATTGTTTTTCTCGCAATAGGGCTGTCCTCTTGCTACGCATTTCTTTTGAACACAGCTGTCAAATCCAGACTGTCCCAGGTTATTCCGTGCTTCAAAGGAAAAGAAAACCATTAAAAGCAAAAGGCTGCAGAGGATGCCAAAGAGGGTTTTTTGTGAAACAGTTAGCATGAATACTTCTTCCTAAAGTATATATTTAAGCTTTCTGTATCCCTGTTACATACTTTTTCCAGGAGCTGTCAACAATTTTCTTTTCAATTTTATTAAAATTCTTTGTATTATCAAGAACAATCACTTTAAGTTTTTTTCCTATCTTTTGATACTTTTCCCTTTGCCCTTCTAAATTCTTTCTTGATTTCACAATTCTTGTACTTTCTCCCGTCTTATCACGTTTCATCAATGTTTCGATATCCGCATCGAGAATAAAGACTTGGTTTGGCTTGGGAAATGGCAGCAAGGGAAGAATGCGACTATTTATGGAATAAGGATACTGCCCATTGAGATCGTAAAAATAACGGTCACAAACAATTAATTTCCCTTTTCGCAACAAAGGATAAATATCAAAAGCATACCGAAATAGATATTCCCCATAAATATAGACAAACAAACATTCTTGGAAGAGGTCAAAAGCCTTAACTTTCTCTTCGCTCACTTTTTCGAAAACACTTTTTCCTTTAATGCTTCTATTAACAAGGGGTGATAAAATTCTTCCTATAACTGATTGCTTCCAGCCAAAGTAATATCCTTGCTGTCCCCTGGCAAAATTGGTCAGAGGTTCATAAATTTCCAATACTTTCCGCTTCGTAGTGCTTTTTCCTGCTCCATTAGGGCCGAGTAAGGCGATAAGGTATCCTCTTCGTCGTAATGATATCTTCCTTACGATGGCCATCATTCCTTTTTCCATTAAGGATAATACGGAGAAAGGATCGTTCCAGAGCCTGGAATAATAAGCTCTAAAAACATTTCCTTTCGAAACTGTAAAATCATTATTGAGAAGCCTATAAAAACTCTTCTTCCAGCTTTTTTTTTCTAATTGAAAATTAAGATACTTCCAATCTTTCGCTTCCTGGCGATATTTTTTTAATAACGCCTTTTGAAGTTCACTTACTTTAAAATTCTCAAATAAGGCATGAGCGGCATGAATCAATAAGGAGTCTTCAACAGAAGGGACATTATCTTTCATCCTTTTGAAAAGAAGATCTTTATCCAAAATGACTACACCATGCCAGGCAATTTCTCTATGCAGATGCACTGCCGTTACTATTCCTTTCTCAAATTTCAGGTACATTCTCTTATATTTTTCAACTTTCTCTGATAGGTAAAGAACAAATCCCTGCTCTCGCAAGAGCTTTGAAGCGTAATTATATTCAGTTTCATGCAGAAACAATAAGTCTAGATTTTTATTCTTCCCTTCTAACACGTGCTCGCACTTGAAAAGACAAAAAGTGAAATTGTGCTTTTCAAAAAGTGTGCATATTTTCCTTAACTCCTCAGGCATTTGTTTATAGGATGTCATTTTGCTTGATGATAAAAGTGAATCAATTCTTCAATAATTTTGTCTTCACTGTATTTCCCGATAACTGCTTTTCTTCCTTCTTCTCCCATCTTTTTTCGTAAAGATTTATTTTCAATGAGCTTTTGTATTGTTTCACGCAATACCTCGACGTTTCCTGGAGGAACGAGAACACCCCCTCCCCACCGCATTGTTTCGTTAATCCCTCCTATCGCCGAAGCAATAACTGGTTTTCCTGCCGCCATCGCTTCAATCGCGATTCTCCCAAAAGGCTCTGGCCAAAGGGAAGGAAAAAGGACCATATCAGCCAAAGCATAAATTTCGGGCACTTTTTCCTTAGGCACGGGCTGGTGAATTGTCGCAGGAATATTTTCCTTTTCAATCGTTTTTTGCAAATCTTCACGTAAAGAGCCATCTCCATACAAATCAAAATGGCAAGGTAACCCTTTCACTGCTTGCAGGGCTAGGTGCGGCCCTTTTGATTTTATTAACGAACCTAAATATACAATGGCGGGAATTTCATTTTCTTTTTTTCTGAAAATTTTAAAATTTTGAACGTCAATGGCATTAGGAATCACCGAGCTTTTAAAGCCGTGCTGCAGGAGAAGCTTTTGCATATAAGTGCTAATAGCGATAAGGTTACAATAAGGTAATGATCGCTGTAACTGTTTATGAAAACTATAGATATATGATAACGCAAAGGGATTATATTTTAGAAAAGCAGTATTTTTGGTTTTCCCAATCTCTTTTGAATCTTTCTGACAGGAATAAAAAGAAGCGAAAGAACAGCGAATCCTGCATTCTTCCTTTCCGTGGAAAATCCGGTCTCCTTTCGGGCATAACGCAGGATAACTTTCAATCGTGGCAACAAGAGGGATGCCAAGATTACGTAAAGCTGGAGCCGCAATAACACTTGTTCCAATAAAATGGAGAAGATCATACTTTTCCTTTTTGAGAATACATTTAACTTCTTTAATAACCGATCGGGGGAAGGTGTAACTCCTTTGTACATTTGTCAAAATTCCTTCTGGTTTGCTTCCCGTTTTCAAAAAGCGGCATATTTTAACGCCCTTTTTTTCCTCATAACGCAATGCTTCTTGATAAAATGAAGTTAAAACTGTAACTTCGACGCTTCTCTTGGCTAATGCTTCTGTAAGCAAAGAAAGGTTAATTTCCCCCCCTCCCATAACTTGAGGAGGATAATATTCTGAGACAAAGAGCACTTTCATCAAGCCAGGGACAAGAAAATGGCTTATAATAGTTATGGATAAAGGTTCTAAATTCCAAGACAAAGGAGGGATAATACCGGGAATTATGATAGTATCATAAGGCAGGTCGCATCGAAAAGTTCGTAGATCAGAACTTTTAACCTAGCCCAAAGGTTGTGGGCTAATATTTTAGTGGTAACTTCTGCTCTTCTACCTTTAGTGGTATACGCTTTCAATGCATCCCCCCCTACTTATTTTTAAGCATATAATTTGACCTCCTCCCCAACCCTAAAGGGTGGGGATTCCCTAATCAGTAAGAATTTGGCGTCATGAGCCTCGTGATTTTTAAAATATAACTTTGGTTCCGAATGGGCCAACAATGTGAAAATCTATGCTTCATTACAAATGAAAGATGAATCGAAAGTGTGGAACCAATTTACGACAGAGGAGTTTGATATCCAACCTGATGAGTATCATATATACCCATTTGAGTTGAAGATTCCTGTTGATGAAGAGTATAGAATTCGGGCAGCAGTATGGGCCGAGAACGCAACAACAATAGAATGGACAAGCACGTGGGGAGAATCTTAATTAGCTAAAATGGATCTGATTAAAGAACTAAATTATCATAAAGGCCTTTTTACTCTTTTAATATTTCTGGTATTAGGTTACTTTTATCTCACTGCACCAACAATTAGAGAAATATTCGAATTTATTATTTCTAAAAGAGTGCCTACTGATGCATTGTTATTTAGTTTCATAGGAGCTTTCTTATTTTATTTTGGTGTGACTTATTTGATAGGAAAGTTTGACCATCCTAACATAGCAGCCTTTATCACTGGTTTAGGAATTATTATAGTTTTATTAACACTTTCTTTTAATATAAAAATGAAAAATCAAAGAGAACTTAGTGAAGTACCACTCCCTTCAACTCCTTCATCGCTTTCTTAGAATTCTCTGCTTTACTCACATAAGAACCAGAGACAAAATAATCTGCACCAGCTTTCTTAGCTATCTGTATCGTCAGGGGATTCATTCCTCCATCAACAATAACTTTAACCTGAGGATTTAATTTTTTAATGAGTTTTATCTTATGTAATGGATGATACAAAAAACAAGACCCATAAAATCCTGGTTTCACGGTAAGAATGAGAATATAATCGCAGTATTTTACGTACTTTCGAACCAGGCTTACGGAAATCTCCGGTGACAAGGCAAAGGCCACTTTTTTCTTCAGGCGGCGCATCCAGGCAATATACTGGAGATGATTTTTCACTTCCTGAAATTGAGGAATGCAAAAATCTACTTTATTCCCATAACGCCGAATCCATCGTTCTGGTTCCTGAATCATTAAGTGAGCATGATACTTAAATTGAGAAGAAAGCCGAAACGGAAAATGGAGAGACAAATTAGGCACAGCCTTGCCATCAGCAACATCTAAATGTAAAATCTGAGAAGTTCCAGAGAGTTTCTTGAATAATCCAGCTAACTCGTTCTGATTCCTGGCCATAACAGAAGGAAAAATCATCGCTCCACCTTCTTAATTTTTTGTAACCTTCGTTGATGCCGAAGAGCATGGGAAAAAGGGGTTTTTAGCCATTTCAGGACAATTTTCTTAATCTCTTCTTTCTTCAGATAATCTGCGGGAACACATAAAACATTCGCGTTATCGTCTTTCCGCGTCGTTCTTACTTCTTTAATGGAAAATCCAGTAACGGCTCTAATTCCTTTCACTTTATTTGTCGCAATACACACTCCTTGCCCATTACGGCAAATGACAACACCGACACTCTTATTATCTTTCGCCACTTTCCGCGCCAAGGGAATAACGTAGTCAGGATAATCATCGTGAGAATTAAACATGGTAGGACCTAAATCTTTTACCAAATATCCTTTTTGGTGTAAAAAAGACAGTAACTCCTTTTTTACCTTAAACCCGCCATGGTCTGATGCAAGGTAAATTTTCTTCATCCTTTCTTCACGCTTCCAAATAATTTGATCCTCTCTTCAACAATTTTTTGAATAGACTCTCGAGCTAGTCCTAAAATATGGCGTGGATCAAAATCAGCAGGCTTGGTTTTTAGGACCTTGCGAATCCCGGCATCAAAGGCTAAGCGCAAATCAGTATCAGTATTAATTTTATTGATGCCGTTCTTGATCGCTAATCGTAGCTGTGAATTTGACACGCCATACACTCCTGGCAAGTTTGCTCCATATCGCTCAGCTTCTTTTACGATGGTAGGAGAGACACCGCTTGCGCCATGCAATACTAAAGGAATTTTCACTTTCCTGCGAATCTCCTGCAAGATATCCTGGCGTAAATAAGCTCTTCCCTTAAATTTATAAGCTCCGTGAGAAGTGCCTATAGCGACGGCAAGAAAATCACAGCCAGTTCTTTCCACAAATTCCTTTGCTTTCGTGGGATTAGTGTAGATAATATTCCTCTCGGAAACGGTATCTTCTGCTCCGCCGATTGTTCCTAATTCTGCCTCGACAGATATTCCTCGACGTTCTGCTTTTCCCACTACTTTTTGTGTCAAACGCACATTTTCTTCAAATTCCAAGTGAGAACCGTCAAACATGACGGAAGAATATCCGTTTCGTATTGCCCTGTCAATAACTTCCAAATTTCTTCCATGGTCAAGATGAAAAGCCAGGGGTATTTTTACTTGGGAAGCCGCTGTTTCCGCTAAACATTTCAGATATTCCATCCCTGCATACTGTAAAGCGCCTTCCGAGGTAGCTAAAATAACGGGTGATTTTAATTTCACTGCAGCTGAGACAACTCCTTGCGCAATTTCCATGTTGTTAATATTGAAATGGCCTACGGCATATCTTCCTCGTTGTGCTTTCTCCAGGATGGTTTTAGTTGATGTAAACATTTTAAAAAGAGGTATACTTTGCTGGTTTATACAATCGATTTTTTGTTACTTCCTTCTCATGGAAAGTTCGAACTTGAAACAGAGTATTAGCTTTAAGTATTTTCTGCAAAAGAGACTGCTGAATCAGCCCGGCTTGAGGCCCTACCTGTTGGATAACTGAAGCAGCATTGACGGTACCCCATTTCATGGCCTCGATTACAGTTTTGCCATAAGCTATAGCACTCAGAAAACCCGTAGCATAAGAATCCCCACAGCCTGTTCTCTCTACAACAGGCACGTCATAAATAGGGCAATAATACAACTTTTTTCCGTCATAGGTGTAAGAACCTTGGGGGCCATCGCTTATAACCACAATCTTTGGCCCTTGGTGATGTAATTCTCTTAACAGAAAAGGAAGACCTTTGTTTTGAGTTCGCAGCAACGTTTGTGCTTCTTCCACATTGACAAAGAGAATCTTCGTGACGCGCAGAAGCGGCTTTAAATAAGACAAGCCTAATCGAAGCTGATGCGTTCCTGGATTAAACCCCAACTGGACTCCTGTTTTCTTTAAATATCGCCTAAGAGGAAGGAAAATTCTTTCACTTCCCTGGCTCATGGACGTCAAGTATACATATCGCGCTTTTTCTAAAGAAGGAAAACAATAATGCCTTTGTTCATGATGCACGAGGATGGTTCGTTCCCCTTTATAATGCAAAACAACGCTGTAATTTGTCTTTTCTCTTTTTTTAAGACGAAAATAGCGTACCGAAACGTGGTCATCTAAGAATGATTGCAGAAGGCGTTTCCCTTGGGTATCATCACCAACTTCAGAATAAATGGCAGAACGTAACCCGAGTCTTCTGGAACCGATGGCAAC
>JAGVYE010000026.1 GCA_018303445.1 Candidatus Woesearchaeota archaeon | reverse complement strand
TGAAATTAAATGTCTCTGAAGAAATGCTCGGTCGTGTCTTTAGCGGATCGGGAAAACCTATTGATGGCGGGCCTGAAATATTTTCCAAGAAAAAAGTAGACATTAGCGGCGCCGCTATTAACCCCTATGCCAGAGCAAGTCCTGCCGACTTTATTCAAACTGGGATCAGCACTATTGACGTCACCAACACTTTAGTTAGAGGCCAAAAACTGCCTATTTTCTCTGGGTCAGGATTGCCACATAACAAAATTGCTCTGCAAATTGCCCGACAAGCTAAAGTGGTAGGAAAAAGTGAGAAATTCATCGTTGTCTTTGCCGCCATGGGAATTACCAATGAAGAAGCACAATATTTCATGAAAGATTTTGAAGAAACCGGAGCCTTGGAAAGAAGTATCGTCTTTCTTAACCTCGCGGATGACCCAGCTGTAGAAAGATTAGTTACCCCCAGAGTAGCGCTTACGGCCGCAGAATACTTTGCTTATGAAAAAGATGCGCATGTTCTGGTGATTTTAACAGACATGACCAACTACTGCGAGTCCTTGAGGGAAATTGGCGCCGCGCGGGAAGAAGTCCCTGGAAGAAGAGGATATCCAGGATATATGTATACAGATTTAGCCACGATTTATGAACGAGCCGGCATGATTAAAGAGCGCAAAGGATCAGTGACACAAATTCCCATTTTAACGATGGTAGGAGATGATATTACTCATCCCATTCCAGATTTAACAGGATATATCACGGAAGGTCAAATTGTCTTAAGCCGAGAATTGCATAGAAAAAATATCTACCCTCCCATTAACATTTTACCATCCTTGTCGCGGTTAATGAACGCGGGGATTGGCCCGACAAAAACACGAGATGATCATAAACAAGTTTCTGATCAGGCCTATGCTAATTATGCTGAAGGGGTTGACTTGCGCGGCCTGGTCGCCATTGTTGGAGAAGAAGCCTTAAATGAACGGGATAAATTACTTCTCAATTTTGCCCGTATTTTTGAAGAAAAAATTGTAACTCAGAGCAAAGGCGAAGATCGTTCTATTTTCCAATCTCTAGATTTTTGCTGGAACTTACTGCGCGACATTCCGGAAAGAATGCTCACGAGAATTAGTCCAGAATTAAAGAAAAAGTATTACGAGAAAAAATAAAAAACTGGATAGAGTAGAAAATATTACTTCAAAATGGCCTTGGATATTAAACCCACACGAAGTGAACTGCTGAAACTAAAAAAGCAAATTAAGCTCGCAAAAGCAGGGCACTCTCTTCTTAAAAAGAAGCGTGATGGGCTAATTCTAGAATTTTTTGAATTACTAAAAAAAGCGAAAACAGTTCGCGCTGATTTAGCCCAAGCCTACAAACAAGCTGAAGAAAAATTAAACTTAGCTCGTGTCGCGCACTCTGAGCTGGTATTGCAATCGCTCTCCATGGCCATTCCTCAGACTCCACCGCTCGTCATGGAAACACATAACATTATGGGAGTGAAAATTCCCCGCATAAAAAGTGAAACGATTCAAAAGAACATTTTTCAGCGAGGAAAGAGCATTATTGGCGCATCGCCTCTCGTTGAGAAAGCCATTCACGAGTACGAAAAAGTTGTTGAGCAGGTAATTAAAGTAGCAGAAGCAGAAACCGCCATGAAACGCTTGTTAGTTGAAATTGAAAAAACCAAGCGGAGGGTGAATGCTCTCGAATTCAACCGCATCCCCGCCATGGAAGAAATACGAAAATTCATCCAATTCCGCTTAGAAGAAATGGAACGAGAAAACGTTTTTCGATTAAAGAGAATTAAAAATAAATGAAAACATGACCTGGCTCCAGAAACGTCTTCAATGGCTGCAAAAATCAAATAATAAACTTATCTTCATCCGCATCATTCTCTTCTTCATCAATTTTTTTCTTGTACTAGGAATGTTATTGTATATTCTGGTATGGTATAAAAGAAACAGTTGAGATGAGATAATATTTTAGACCCTTCCTTCTAATTTTCTTATAAGATCAATATGGCTCTGTCTATCTTTTGGAATTTCAGAAACGGCAAGAAGCGTATTATAATGAACTTTTACGCCGATCATAAATCCTAACTGATACGCCGGCACGAGAAATTTCCCATCAACTAAAGCCTGAGCCAAGGCTGGATTCATGTCCTGATCAATAATAACAACACGACGGGATGAGGCGGCTTCCGATAAATTATTAATTCTTTCTACAGGAGGAGGACCTAAACACACTCCACACCTATAAGACTCTCGCACCATCGGCAAAGAAAGATATTGATGCTTAAAATCAGCAAACTGTGAATAAAAAAGGCGATAAGGCACGCCCTCCGTTAGGAAAAAATGGTGCAGTCCAGACAGCCAGTCTGGCAGATACCTCTCTTCTTCTAAAATAAATTCGACAAGAATTCCCCGCGCCCCGGCAAGGTAAGTCTCTTCTGAGGAAGGGGCTGGCTCTTCTTGCGCAGCTTTGATTGCTTTTCTGAGAAATTCAGGAGTTTTTGAATCATCTACTAACCTTTGCGGTTCAGGAAATAACTCTATTACTTTTCTTTCTAATTCAACAGACGGATCACGTTCTTTAGTCATTTTGTCCTGCCGCCGGCAAAAATAAGCCGGCTTCCTGCAATAAAAAATCCCTGATCTTTTCTGTCTTGGTAATGAGGGCAGATAATTTACTCGAGACACGGTTAGATAAAGAAAAATATTTTTCTACTCGCGTCAAAACTTCCTCTGGCAATTGGGGATAGCCTTGAGAAACTTCATAACTTATTCCCCATCCTAAATCTACCGTTTCCTTCATTAAAGTATAAACAGTAAGATCATGATCAGCTTGTCTTTCGCGATGTCGACAATATCTGGGAATATTCAAACCTCCGTATCTTAAAAAGAAATAGCATCCAGCGATAAAATGGGAATAAGAATACGCTTGCTTCATTTTATCTCTCTTTTCAGCAGATTGCACTGCTCTTTTTTGTACTATAACTAATTGATCATATAAACGATCATCAATCCATTTTAAAGCTCTGATTTCTCTATCTAAATACCCATTTTGATCAGCAGATGTTGATCCACTTTGATAACTCTGTAAGCTTTCTTCAAGATATTTTCCATTGAACTTTACTTCATGGTTATCAACCCGCAACAAAGCGTATTCTCCCATCTTGTGAATATTAATTTTAACATTAAGACTCACGCCAGCAAACTGTGGATCAAACCTTCCTGAAATCTCAAAAAGAGAAGTACTATTGTTCATCCTTTCCCTAGAGACGGAAGCTTTTTTTCGACCACTAAAAAAGTCGTCCAAAGTAAGAGAGATCCTTCTTGGCGAAATTTCCATTTTTACAGCATCACCAGAGTTCTTAAACCATATTTTATTAATTTAACCATTAGCCCTGATCTTTGAAGTTATTTTATAAATCTTTCTATTTCACTACAGCCAAGTAATGACTTAACTTTAAAAGCCAGGAAAAAAGCCTTCTTCCTATGCCCCCCTATCAACTTTCAGCTTGGAATTTACAGGAAATAAAGCCTCGGAGCATTGCCAAGGAATGTAAACGCCTTGAACAGGAAGTAAAAAAGTTTGAACAAAAAAGAAGATTTCTTAGTAATGCTATCTCTGTAAAGACATTCTTTACTTTAGTGAGAGAATTAGAGCAACTGCACAGGCAGATGGAAAAAGTGGGAGTTTACGTCCAGCTGCGCTTTGCCGAAGATTCTACAAATCAATGGGCCGTGGCGGAAATGTCCCAAGTAGAAAATTTCCTTACCAAGATGAATAACAAGCTCCTGTTCTTTACCTTCTGGTTTAAAGAACTTCCTGAACAGAAAGCAAAACAACTTATACGAACTAGTGGAAAATACCATTATTTTTTGGAAACCTTGCGACGAACAAAAAAATATTCCCTTCTCGAAAACGAAGAAAAGATCATTAATATAAAGGACAATACGGGAATAAACGCGTTACATAATATTTATGACATTTTTACTTCTGAATTTGAATTCTCTTTTCAAGGAAAGAAAAAAACCAAAGAAGAGATGATCACTTTTGTTCGTTCTACATCCGCTAAGATCCGTGAACAAGCTTATCAAATTCTGCTCCACCCTTATCAAAAAAACAAGAATATTTTAGGAGAAATATATAAAATGATCGTCACCGACTGGCAGGAAGAATACTTAAGTTTACGTTGCTATACGACTTCCATAGAAGTTCGAAATATCATCAACGATCTTCCTAATAAAGCCGTCGAAACACTATTAAAAGTATGTGAAAAAAACCAACCTTTGTTTCAGGAATTTTTTGAGATCAAACGCCAAAAAATGAACTTAAAAAAATTTCGCCGCTTTGATCTTTACGCGCCATTAAAAACAGAAGATAAATGGATACCTTATCACCAAGCCGTCGCCTTAGTCTTAGAGTCTTTTAATGAATTCTCGCCCTCATTTCACCATCCTGCCTCGTTAATACTTTCTAAAAATCATGTTCATTCTCTTGTACAAAAAGGAAAGCGCAGTGGCGCTTTCTGTAGCCCGGTAACGACAAAAATTCATCCTTACGTCTTACTCAGTTACACCGGAAAATATCGTGACGTGACAACTCTTGCTCATGAACTGGGCCATGGGGTACACATGACTCTGGCTCAAAAACAAAGTGAATTCACTATGGATGCCTGCTTGCCATTAGCCGAAACGGCCTCGATTTTCGCAGAAATGCTTCTCTCTGAAAAAATTATGAAAGATAACCCGCAAATAGCTAAGGAAATGATGTTTATGAAAATAGACGATCTTTATGCCTCCATCATCAGGCAAGCCAGTTTTGTTCAATTTGAAATAAAAGCCCATCAAATGTTTAAAGAAGGGAAAACACTGGACGAAATAAGCCAAAGTTATCTTCAAGATTTACGGAAACAATTGGGGCCTAAAATCGAAGTTGACAAAATCTTTGCATACGAATGGTTATGCATCCCTCATATCTACCACGCCCCTTTCTATTGCTATGCTTATGCCTTTGGCAACTTACTTACCCTTGCTTTATATGAATTATACGAAGAAAAAGGAAAAAATTTTGTCCCAAAAATTATAGAATTACTATCGACAGGAGGTAGTGAAAGTCCGCAAAAGATCACGAAAAGGATAGGAGTGGACATAACTTCAGAAAAGTTCTGGCAGAAAGGATTTGATGTTATCAAAAGGATGATTGATGAAGTATACTAAAAATCTAGATTTCAAATAGAAATCTAAAGATTTTGATTTATGCAAGAAGGCAAAGCCTTCTGCATGCCAAAGGGAAGAATATCCCTTTGAGCGTACCAAATGAATTAGATTCGAAACCTAATTTCTTTTAGTATAAAATAAAAATAATATTAGATAAGTTTAAAATATTCCTTTTTTTTACTATAAGCGTATGGGGTTAGAAGCACGATTAGAGAAAAGCACTGCCAAGGCTCTTTATCAGATACTTGATGGTATCGCTCTTTTTGGTTTGTCCTATGAAGTTATGGCTATCAATTATCTCGCGACAAAAGAAATGATAGAAGTAATTCCAGATCATCCTCAAATTGCGACTCTTGTCACCATCTCACTAGGATATAATACCTTAAGAATATTGAAGAAAGGCATGGATTCCATTTTAGGATTTGATATTCTAGAGGAAGGATGAGTAACTAAAGCTAAGAATTTTAAACAGAAGTTGATCCCTGAATTGCCACAACTTTAATCTTAAACTTTAGTACTTTTCCAGCTAGAGGATGATTAAGGTCAATCGTAATATCATTTAATGTGACTTCAACAACGCGAGCAGGGATTTTCTGTCCCGTTGGCAAGCCGATGTCCAAAACCATTCCTTTTTCTATTTTTTGTCCTAGAGGCAACTGACTTTGAGGAACTTTCTTAAGTAAGGAAGGATTTATCTGACCATATGCTTCTGCTGGCTGCAGGGTTACCTCTTTTTCTTCACCTACTTTCATTCCTAAAACAGCGTCATCAAATCCTTTAATCATTTGACCGCTTCCTGCCTCAAACTGAAGAGGAGCATCATGAAGCTTAGAAGCATCAAAAACAGTGCCATTTTCCAATTTTCCTTCATATTCCACTTTTATAAGATCACCCTGTTTAACTTTCTGCACTACCATAAAATATCAACTCCATAAACGGAAAAACAAGTCTGTTTTTACGTGTATAAGATTAAGAAAAAAAATAGAATATATTTAAGAGTTTCTAGCCAGAAATCCTGTTCACTCAACCGATGTAATGGTTGAGTGGACGAACGCACTTTAGTGCGAGGATGAATGGCGTAATCTATTTC
>JAGVYE010000032.1 GCA_018303445.1 Candidatus Woesearchaeota archaeon | reverse complement strand
AATAATCCAGACCCGTTTTTTGTAATTTAGTTTGTACATTAAGACCACCAAGCGGTCTTAATTAATGTAAACTAAAAACGTGATAGCACAAGAAAGAGTACGTAATTAAAGTCTGTCGATGGACCGTGAGCTGCATACCGCGAGCCGAACACGGCCCTTTGGCGAGTCGGCCCTTCCCCCAAAAAAGCAGACTTTAATACGTAAGAGCAAGAAATCTCCCCGCTTTGGCGTTGATGATAGATGCCAATTTTAACTACTTAATAATTACAACATAGAAAGATTTAAATAGAAGTATCGCTTTCCACAAGTTATGACAACTTTAACACGAGTTGATTATCGTCATTGTTGATCGTTTTGTTAGTTGTCTATCTATCATTTTCTTGAATAAAAAAATAATTTTAGATAATTTTCTTTTTGTTCATCATCGCTAGGGCCTATGCCCCTTAACATTTTTTTTAAATGCTTGCTGTAGTGTAATGGTAGCACGCTAGACTGTGATTTCTCAACAGATCTCTGGAAGCAGGAGTTCAACTCTTCTCGGCAGGCCTCATTCAAGACATAAAGCCGTCCGGGCTCTAAACGGGGAGATTAAGAAAAATGACAACAGAACTAAAAGATAAAAAAGAGGAATGGTGGAAGTACAACAAGCAAGGAGAACCTATTAGCTGGCGAGACATCGATAGTGGTAACTGTATGGAACCACCAACTATGGCAGACGCAGCAGCCAGATCGTCAGTAGTATCTGCAGCGAGATCTCGTTTTGAAGAGAGTTACAGAGAACTAGATGCTCGTCTCGGTGCCATTGTGGCAGAAAATAGGAGAACTGGAGAGCCTTACTCGAGTATGCTTCAACGGGGAGTAATATCGGGTAGTGACTATGCTACTCTAGGATATTTTTCGCGGTTTGATTGCGACTTTTAAGATGGAGGGATTAAAATGAGAAAGTTACAAATTGCTGCAGATACTGCTAAAGAAGCAGTGCGACTGGCCGTCGAGGAAGGATCATTATATCTCCGACAATGGGGAATGTAAAATGGAAGAGAGACCTAAAGACCTAAAACAGGAGGCTAAGGCACAAGCAAGTGCTGGTTGCCTTCACGGGAAATAGCACTGTAACTATACTTTCTACTATTGCGAGGGTAAGTGGTGGTACTTACGAACCCGTATTAGAGCAAACTAGGCGCTGGAGGGAAAATAGAAGAAATCAACCCCTTGAAGCAAAAGAAGAGGAAGAATTTCTTAGAGAGTATCTCACTCCTACTCTTTTATGTGGAAGACCGCCAACTGTCAATATTAGACGATGGTTTTTGAAATGTTTGAGTAATGATCAAACAGCTTTTACTGGTTTTACTTCTCTAGTAGAACAGGTAGAAGAAAATTTCATAGGATATGATAGTGCTGTTAGATTAGTACCAAATGCTGCTTTTATCGAACTTTTTGTTCTTTCTTCAGTTTCAGATGAAATAGCACAACGCTTACTAGATTTACAAACACAACTTCAAAGTCTCGATTCCACGAAAGTTACTGAAATAAATAAACTTTTAGCGGAAGCCGAGCGGATTGCTCCTGTCACAGAAAGAAGAACTCGAGGAAAAGCGCCAATTTTCTTCTATTCTACCACTAACAAACCATTCAGCCTCCCTCGAGGTATCTACCAGCGCATGGAAAGAACAACGCAATTAATTAGTGGAGCTATATCTGATGTTGCCACAAACTTTAGTGGTTCGTTAGAAGAGGCTCTATTTAATCCACAGAAACAAGGAGAAAGACAATTTTTTACTGGTTCCGTTGATTTCATGCTTTTTGATAATGAAATTTATGTTATTGATATTGGAGCTCCCGCTGTTGGCTATATTGCTGACACTTCTTTTGCAAGTTCTGTTTTACAACGGGATCCTAATTATGGTTTAGATTTTTTAGCAGCATCAGCAGGAGAAGAAGTAACACTTTACAAAGGAAAGGCCGGCGAATTAGGATTTTTTTCTTTTGAAAATTATACTTTGCTCGAAGGACTTCTCTCGCGAGGCGTTCGTGTTACTTTAAAAGAAGGAAATGAATCTGAAATATCCATTAAAGGAAAAGGCTTTCCCACCCGGGAATTTGATTATTTAACTCGCAATCAAGCCTTGCGTAATGCTATTTTAGAAGCAATGAGCTCTACGCTACAAGAATTAGGAGTTTCCATTCCAAAAGGAATTGTTACTATACTTGATCGCGGAGAATTGCCTTATTTTTATGCACAAACAAATTTAGGTGAAGATTCTGGTATTCTTGTCAAGAAGAAAGTTTTTTTTCGAGAATATAGTGTCGGATCAGGATATTTTAAACCTTTAGTCGTTCCTCTCTGGAGCAGGGAATTTAAAAATGATCGTACAGTAAGTACACTCTACGAACAATTTATTCCGAGTCTCACTGATGTAGACGTTGTAGGAGAAAGAAAAGGAAAAAGATCTTATGAAATAAGGATGTATTACTGCATGGGTGAACCATCATGAAAACTGCGATCATCGATTTCAACCGCACGTTATGGAATCCTGATACCAATAATCTAATTCCGGGAGCGCAGGAGCTTTTACAGTTGCTTAAAGGAAAAGAAATAAAGCTCGCTCTTATAAGCGCTGCTTCAGATAAAAAAGAGCGTCAAATATTGATTAAATCAATTTCTTCTTTTTTTGATGTTATTAAAGTTGTAAGTGAAAAATCTCCTCAACTATTTGAAGAAATCATACAAAATTTTAACACTAAACCTACCGAAACTATTGTTATTGGCGATAGGATTAAAGGCGAAATTAATATTGGCAACAGGTTAGGCATGAAAACCATTCGTCTTAAAGCAGGAAAATACGCACAAGAAGAACCGCTAACTAAAAATGAAAACCCTAACTACTCTTTCACGAGCTTAAGAGAAATAACAACGTTTTTAAACGAAACGATCTTACGAAGTGAGAGACCATGAAACCGGAAACTGCTAAAGGTGTTCGTGATATTCCACCAGAAGAAAAAATCATTAAAAATCAGGTTCTTAGTGCTATTAGGGAAATTTTTGAACTCTATGGCTTTGCTCCTTTGGAAACGCCCCTGATTGAGCGGTATGAAACTCTTGCCGCTAAAGGGAGCGCGGGAGAAGAAAGTGACGTCTTAAAAGAAATCTTTAAATTCACAGATCAAGGTGAACGTAAACTCGGTCTTCGCTTTGATTTAACCGTTCCCTTAGCTCGCTACATGAGTATGAACCCCAACTTAAAATTGCCTTTCAAGCGCTATGAACTGGGACCGGTCTTTCGCGATGGGCCGATAAAATTAGGCCGTTACCGTGAATTTTGGCAAGTAGATGTTGATATTATCGGAACTAAATCCATGCTTGCCGATGCCGAAATTATCGCTCTCACCGATGCTGTTTTTAGAAAATTAAATCTCGACATTGTCATCAAAATTAACACTCGCAAACTTCTCAATGGCCTCCTTGAACAAGCGGACATCAAAAGTAAAGAAGAAGCCATTATTGCTATTGACAAGCTCAGTAAAATTGGCAAAGAAGGAGTAACCACCGAGCTGAGCAAGCGCGGTTATACGAAAAAGCAAATTACTTCTCTCTTTTCCTTGATACAAGAAACAAGCACTCTTCAGCAATTAAAAGGAAAAATCACTAATGCCGAAGGGCAGGAAGGTATAACTGAACTGGAAGAAATTTTCCGTTATCTCCAAAAAATGGGAATTACGAGTGCCATCTTTGACGTTTCCTTGGCGAGGGGCTTGGCATATTACACAGGAACGGTTATGGAAGCTTTTCTCAAAAGTGGCAAAATAACTTCCTCTCTTGCTGGCGGCGGCCGTTACGACCAATTAATACAAAAACTTGGCGGGCCGCAACTTCCTGCCGTGGGCATTTCGTTTGGTCTGGAACCGATTATGGACACTTTAAAATTAGAAAAAGGTCTCGTTGGTGCAAAAACGCCGGCAAAAGTTTATATCATTCCTCTTAATACAGAAGAAGAATCTCTCTCTCTTGCTCAGGAATTACGACGTGCCGGAATTCCTGCCGATCTTTCCTTAGCTAAAAAAAGTCTCAGCAAAAATCTGAAATATGCCCATGCCCAAGGTATTCCGTACGTCATCATTCTTGGCGACAATGAATTAAAACAGAAGAAAGTATTATTGAGAGACATGAATGACGGAACTGAACAATTGCTAACAGTAAAAGACACCATTGAAAAATTAAAGTGAAGACAAAACAACTTCGATTTCTGGGTTATGGTATTACAATCCTCCTTATAGCTAATCTTGTTCTCTTTGCTTTAGGAAGAATAACTCTCTTTGTTTTCTGGAGCATCATCATTGCTGGGGTGCTCTTTATCTATGTCATTTTACCAAAAATAAAAAAGCAAGCTTAAGACTATCTTAGTTTAAGCCCATTATATCCTTGGGGTTTTTCATCAATATATACTTTTCTCCATTCATCATGGTGCCTTTTCATCGTTCCTAATGCGACACGTCCTTCAGCAATAAATCGTAAGGCTGTAGTTATTGCTGGCCAATCGCTTTCCATTTTCTGTAACAACTGATGGAATGATGCATAAGTTCTAGTTAATTCTTCTCTCATCCCATTATTGCCAGAAAAAACCTTCCTATCAACATGAACATCTGGGCCTTCGACAATTTTTTCTCCATGATCAACTCCTTCATCAACAAGGATAACAGAAGAAGCTGTCGCTGCATTCCCTAATATAATTGCATCATACACTGCATTCATGCCCACAAGAACTCGTTGTGTCTTACCTCCATTTGCTCTTACCGGTAATTTAGAAGGATGAACGTTAATAACCCGATCGCGGTACGCGTCCAAGATTTGTTTGCCGACTAACCTCATATATCCGCCGAGAACAATAAGATCAAACGGTTTTCCCATTTCTCCTTCTGCTTTCTTCAATGCTTCAAAAATCCGTCCATTAAAATCATCGCTTCTTCGTTGATATTCAGCTTCTGCGTCCTGATTACCTTGTGCTTTCTGCCAACTACCGCAGGCTTCATATCCATTTAGGACTATTGTTGGCACTCTAACAAGCCTTTCTAATTTTCGTAATTTTGCAGAAGGCTTATCTGTAAAGATATATGCTGGAGGTCGAACTTTTGCGCAGGCTTCTAGATTTGTGCCACTGCCAGATCCAAAACCAATCCATTTAAAATCCTCGATTCTTCCATTATAAATTGGTTTAATCTCTTCATCTAACGTCATTTTTTTAAAGCATAATGAGCTATGTCAGTTCGATAATGAAATTGACCTGTTCCTGTATTACTCTTAATTATGCTTACTGCCTCATACGCTTCTCGTACCGCATCATTAAGACCTGAAGGTGAATATGCTGATACTCCCAGAACCCTTCCTCCTGCTGCTAAAGTTTGGCCATCCCTCTCCACTGTCCCAGCATGAAAAACTTTTACTCTTTGATTTTTCTCAGCTTTATCAATTCCCTGAACAAGAAAGCCAGTTTGGGGGCTTTCAGGATACCCTTTGGCGGCCATTACAATGGTACATGCTGCTCCTGGGAGAAAAGAAAACTCTGCTTTATCCAATCTCCCGCGTATCATCTGATCAAAAATTTCATAAAGATCATTTTGCAGGAGCATCATTGCCGCCTGGCATTCCGGATCGCCAAAGCGAACATTGTATTCTAAAACCTTTGGCCCTTGCTCTGTCATCATCATTCCTGCGTAAAGAACTCCTTTGTATGGCATTCCTCTCTCCGCCATTTTTTGTACAACTGGTTTTAGCATCTTATCACATACTGCCTGTACTGTTTTTGCGTCTGCAACTGACGCCGGACCATATGCGCCCATGCCTCCTGTGTTTGGTCCTTTATCACCATCATCACGACGTTTATGGTCTTGAAACGAAACACCAAATGGAATTACCTTTTCTCCATCAGAAAGAGCAAACACCGAAAACTCTTCCCCAAACAATCGTTCAGCCACAAGAATTTTCGGCCCATATTCTTTAGTAAATTTTGGTAAAGAGTCCAAAGCTTCTTTGGTGGTATCACAAACAAGAACGCCCTTTCCTCCAGCCAATCCATCTGCTTTAAGGACAATCCCTTTATCACTAATCGACCTAACACTTAGTAGTCTTTGCAACAAGTTAAGATATGCTCTCGCCTCACCGATATTTTGACAAGGAATTGCTTCCGCTTGCGGTACAGACAATCCTTCATTAAGTTCATTTGAGAAAAATTTACTTGCTTCCAACTGCGCTGCTGCTTTTGTCGGTCCAATAACACGATCATATCCTTTTTCGAAGAGTGCATCTGCCAAACCGGCTGCGAGAGGCGCTTCCGGCCCGACAATAGTCATATCTGGCTCCTCTCGTTGTACTATGTCAACTAAAGAATCTATCGATGTTACATCGGCAACAACATTTTTTCCTTTTATTTCCTGAGCTGTTGCCGCATTACCTGGAGCATAAACCACTTCTTTCACGTGACTACTTTGTGCTAACTTCCATCCTAACACATGTTCTCTTCCTCCCGAACCAATCACCAGAACTTTATCCATATTTCCTCCCCCATATCTATTTAAGATCACCGCAAAATCGAGTTGCTTTTTAATATTTTCTACTCTTATTCCAACAATTCTTCCAAGGCCTTCTTTTTATCTTCTTCGTTGCGGAAGAACCAAACCTTCCCTGTATGCACTTGTCGCACTGCTTCCCGTAGGTAAGAATTTCGCCGTAGCATTTGCAGCACTTTATACCCTCCTGGATTAGGCAATGACACTTGCATATCTCTTACGGGAAATCCAGGAACGATCTCTTTTTGAGGAACAAACTCTCGAACTATTTTTCCTTCCCGACGTTCTTTTACTGTATAAAGCAAAGGCTGCTCTCCTGGAAATGACACTAAAGGCAAATCCTTTTTTAACATAATTCCATCAAAGAAGTCCATTTTCGCTATTTCTACCAGAACTTTCTGTATGTCATCGTACCCTTCTGCTAATTCTAAGCATAATAATCTCCGCCTCTCAAGGGGAAGACCTTCACCCAGAAAGAGTTGTGCCGTAGTGCGTTCATTATCATCAGTTAACATTTTGACATAAATTTCCAAAGTCCTTGCAGGATTAAGTGGTTGTGAAAGATACAGAAAATCATTTACTTTTCCCGCCAGTTCTCGTTTTTGTGCATACCCTAATAAATCAGGGCAACCTTCTTCAATGAACTCTCTCATCGAAGCAAATACTTCATTGGCTCTACTCTTTCTTAGCGCGTTTATTTTTCGTTCATTGTGCGCCATCCCGATCTTAAGATTCCCTCGTCTGTTGGTAATAGATTCAATGTTTAGCATGGATCCATTCGGATTGATAGGAAAGTCAGCCTTCACTTCCCCCGTTTCGTCGCAATACTGTGTAACTACTAAACCTTCTTCTACGATGTATCGCAACGTGTGTGAATCAGCCCAAAATCTCCCCCCTCCGTGCGCAATAATTTCCCTGACTACTTCTCCTTCTTTCAGATGCCGTGTGAAGGCGGTACGTTCTGGAAGGCATTGTAATCGTGTATACACTAAGTCATTTCGAAAACCATGATACCTTACTTCTCCTTCAGCATTACAGACATTTTCCAAGATACTAACTCGGTAAGGGGGGTCTTCAGGAAAAGCCAGTCTCATGGCTTGACTGATTTGGTCTCCGGCACAGAACGCTAATACTGGTTTTCCCTTGTCAACAATTTTTCTTAGTGCTTGTGCAAATGGTTTTAATTTTGCCGGAACTTTTCCAAACCCCAAACGATCTTCGTAAGGAAAACCGCCTGGAAGAACGGCCCCATCAACACCTTTCGCTAAAATCTCTGCATTTTTTTCCAAATCGGGTTGTCCGATATGGAAATATAACGGTAAAGGCTTCATGCCAAATTCACGAATACGTTCTATCACATCATAATCTCCATTCGATCCAGGATGATAGGGAACAGCAATGACCGGTTTCACGTCCTTCCTCCCAGCATTTTTTCTAATTTTTCATGATAAATTTTGTCAATTTTTGCTTTTTCAATTAAAATTTGATTAATACTTAAATGAGGATAAAGAGGAGAAGCAAAGACACCGCCAATTTTGTAGGGTTCTACTTTTTCTTCTTTCATTAATTTAAGAAATTCTTCTTTTTTCTCCGAAAGAACTTGTACAACAACTCCGTAGCTCTCTGAGAATAATTTCTGTTGCGGGGTTAAAACACGATTGCCCATTTCTTGATAAGCATCGATAGTTACACCGACGCCTTCAGAATGCGCCACAAGTTCAGCTACGGTATTACACAATCCTCCTTCTTCAATATTATTTCCAGCCGCAATAAGCCCAGAACGCACCGCTTTTATAATGGTCCTTACTTCCCTCTGCGCTTGTTCATAATCGATAGCAAATAAGGTATCTCCTACAACTTCTAGTCCATACACCGTTTGCAGGTAATCACTTCCTCCTAATTCTGCCTGCCGTGCTCCTATTAAATACAATTCACTATTCGTCGCTTCTAATTTCCAGGTTGCATAATTCTCTGGTTTATTTGTCCACCCTATAACACCAAGAATAGTGGTAGGAGGGATCGCCGTTTTGGTATTTGCATTTGCTTTATTCAAACTGCAGTTCCCACCATTAACAGTCACATGACGCCGCGGATCTTGTCCGAATTTCAGCGCAATTTCCTGATCTCCAGCGATGCTCTCAACATATTCTTCTTCCAAGTTCCAGTTATAGCACGCTCTCCCTACTCCTTCCTGGCCACTGACAAATTGCCACATTTCTTCCGGCACAGTAGTTCTGCCGAAATTGG
Organism: Candidatus Woesearchaeota archaeon; assembly: GCA_018303445.1. Taxonomy (GTDB): domain Archaea; phylum Nanobdellota; class Nanobdellia; order Woesearchaeales; family GW2011-AR9; genus JAGVYE01. Next base: position 16,072 of record JAGVYE010000032.1, on the reverse strand, counting down.
CATTATTTGAAACACCAATAACACTACAGCCGACGAGAGCCATCTTGTAAGCAGCTCGTACCAATGAATCCTCCGCTTGAAATGCCGGATCGAGAATACCATAAACACAATTCGCATCAAATGAAACACTATACCCTACTTTTCCTTGTAATAAAGGATGCGTCCGCAATGTTGCCGTTCCTTCCCCTCTATTAACAATATTCGTTGATCGCACATGCTTATCATAATGATCGTGGACATAGGCATCGCTTTTGAAGTTAATTGATCCTAACACGGAGAGAACTTCTTCTTCCAATGATTTGTCGGGTAAAGGAAGAGCCTTCGCTTTTGCTTTCGGCGATTTAACTGGCCTTTTTAATAACGGCGCTTCGGTAAGCACTCTTACCGGAAGGTCTACTTCCATGACGCCTTGGCGTACAAATTTATATTTTCCCGTCGAATTGCATCTTCCCACGATAGCGGCTTGTGCTCCCTTATTTATGAATGGTAAGCCGATCTCTCTATTAAAAATGTCCAAAATTCTTTCCGCATAATCTTCGTGCACGTAGATAAAGAATCGTTCCTGCGTTTCCGCTTCTAACAATTCCAATGCTGTTCTGGGCTGATTTTGCGGAACGAGGTCGCCATTAATAATAACGCCAATATGTCCGTGAAGTTGTTCCACCGAACTGCATAATAATCCTGCTGCCCCCATATCTTTAAGAGAGATTTTGTCTTTCCATCCTTCCCGTAACGCCAGATCAACCACTTTTTCAATGCCTCGTGTTACTGCTTCTTGTAAATGTGGATCTGGGTCTTGCACGGCCTTTTCGTTAAGATCTGTCTGCGTCATGTCGATCGCCACAGAAGCGAATTTTGTTCCTCCGATTCCCGTCGTATCCGAAGCTTTTCCAATGTAAATTCCCACAAATTTTTCAGGATCGTCTGTTGTTGGCACTTTGTTGGTCATCAGACGCTCTTTTTCCACAATTGAGACAACCAAGACATTCACTAAATTATTCCCTGAGAAATAAGGGTGAAACTTGATACTGCCATCTCCATGAGGAATACCCATCGCATTAGCATAATCGCCGATTCCTTTTGTGGTTTCATCCGTGTGCTGTTGTATAGGATCTCCATGATGATTATGCAAAGGGTGGCCTTGCCTTCTAGCTTCATATACGGCATCTGGTTTCGTTGCTGTTTTGGCAATATTATCTCGTTGGTTTCCTCCCGTTCCTGTTGCTGCTCCTGGATGTGGGCATACATACGACGGGCCGTTATGCGATTCTGAAGAATAGGTCAGCACAACTGATTTTCCTGTTTTCGGATTGACATAAATAACGGCCGCGGCGGCTTCTTCACCAATTGCCGCAACATGATTTGGCCCTGACGTTGGAAGAAGAGTTTGGATGTAAAATTTTGAACTACCATATCCTGCATGTTCAGACCACATCGCTTCTACCGCAGATTTCTCTGTAGGAGTAAGCCGTCTTCCGAGAATTTCTTCTAAAGGATGTGCTTCACTTTCAGATGCACGTCTAAAAAAGGCTAATTCTCCTAGCGTAGGAATCATAAACCCCTCTATTTCTTTACTCGTTTTTGACACCTCCCCACATTTAAGTTTTCAAAGAACAATATAAATCCTTTTCTCTCTTCTAATATCTAGGATTCACCATTCCTCCTCTTCCTGTCTTGTATATACAACCGGTTTATCATTCACAATCATGGAATGTTCAAACTGGGCAACTATTCCCCCGGAAACTTCTGCTAAAGGAGGATACGCTCGCACTATTCCGCTCTTTTGCAATTCTCTTAATCCTAAAAGTGCTGGTCCTATGCCCAGATTCCTCGTTAAATCTCTTATTGTAAATGGCAATCCATAACGTGGTTTAACAAATTCTGCCACTCTTCTCGCATAAGGAGATCTTCCAACTGCATTTATCTTGGCCATGAAAACTTTTGCCTCTCCTTTCTCTTTAATTAATCCTTGGCCATTGGTCACAAAAGGTTCGATGGCAATTTGCCACCCTTCGTGCAGTTCAGTCTTATCTTTATTATTAAATGTCGGGACAGAAACACCAGCATGAATTTTATACTGCTCAAGGGTATGCCCGCAGAGATTTTTCACTGTTGTGAACCCTAACGCTTCTGCTTCTGAATACTGCGCTTCGCCTAATTGCCATAATGGGCATCCCGGACGAACTAGTTTTATTGCCGCTTTCAACGCATTTTGTGATGCTCGTATCAGGTCATAATATTTCTGAGAGGAACCAACTTCGACGGTCATAGCATTATCGGCAATCCATCCGTCGAGATGCACGCCAATATCTACCTTAACCAGCTCCCCTTCTTTTGTCGTCTCTTTGGTTTCTTCTGTAGGACAATCGTGAGCCGCCACATCATTCACTCCATATTGCGCCCAGGCAATTTCCCCTCCCAATTGAAGAATGCGCTGTTCACAATAGTCCATAACTTCTAAGTAAGAAGTGCCTACAACAGACAGTTTCTTAGCTCCTTCTCTTCGTACTTGGGCTGCTACTTTTCCAGCTTTGAGAAGCTTATTAATCGTGTCTTTGTCCATCGCTGCATTTTCAAATCAGAGAGTTATTTAAACCTATCTGAGTTATACAAATCTGGCGGAATTCCCATTGCGGTTTGAAATTGCTCGTGACCTTGTAATACTTCCTCAATACTTTTCTTCTCTCCAAATGTGATTTTTCTACTTTGTGCATATCCCAAAAAAAGTCGCTCTTCTCGAAACACTAGTTCCCGCGCTTGTTTCGAACTGGCATCTTCGTTCTCTCTTATTTTTACTCTAAATCTTTCATAATCTCTAATCCATTCGTCTGCTGGATGGTAAAACGCGAGTAACAAATCAACTTTCACAAATAAACCACATTCATCTTTCACCCATTCACCTCGTCCAGCCGTAACGTGTGTACACCCTTCTCTCTTCTGGCGTTGTAAACAAGGAAATATCCAATATTCATACCCCTCTACTTTCACCCCGCCAATGTCCACATAATACGAATCTTCCATCAAAGAATCTTTTCCCACTTTTCATCATCTCTCCCAAAATCATCTTCATACCGTATAATGTCTTTCTCATCAAAATACCCCCAAGCAATCTCCAGCACCCGCACCGAATTTTCTGAAGAACTTAACCGATGCCGTGCTTTTTTTGCAATAAACACTTTTTCTCCTTTCTTTAACACTTTCGAAACTCCATTAATCTCTGTCATCACCCCATCATCAAGGGCAATCCATAATTCTTCCCTGTTTTGATGGGATTGTAAGGAAAGGCGCTTTCCATTTTCCACGTGGAGAATTTTGACCGTCGAAACTTCATTATGCGTAAATTGTTCAAATTTTCCCCACGGACGGATATCGACAAGAGCATCTTTCATTATAATATGTACTGCTGATCAGCCTTTCCATTTAAGAATAATTTTAGTATCTCCTCCGTCTCCTCTGGTGAGGATACAGCAACAGAGTCTACGATCTTTGAAGCGGGATAATCATTTCCTCCGGGAAAGATTTTGTCTCCAAAAAATAAAATTTCCTTAAACGAAACTCCTCTTTGCCAGGCAAACTCCTTAATTCCCCATTCTTTATCAAGTCCTTTCCGTGTTACGTCAATTGATGTCGTGCCTGCGACTTTAATCTCATATTTTTCATCTCCTAATATTTTTTTTAGAACATTTGCCCATTCCAACCTCTTTGTTCCATCTGGATCAAAGTTCTTTTTCACTTCCAGCGGAGCAAATCTTCCCAACGCTGACAAAGTAATCTGCGTTTCCCTATCCTGAAGTTGATCCTCCTTTGTCGTCATTGTTTTTATATTATAATCTTCAATTATTCTCTCGAATGCTGCAATAATTTCCTGCCTTTCCGCTTTTGCTAATGGTTTGTTATAAATTTCATTCACCACTCCATTTTCCACCACTGTATATTGTGTTCCAGTGTTCCCTAAAAGTGAATGATTAAGTTTAAGCCTTGATGAAATCATTCTCTGTAGTTCTTTGACACTCGCCCCACTGATAAAAACCACTTCCTTACCATTTTTTATCAATTTATGAATCGCTTCCGTCATGTGCGGCGTAATTACCTGGCAACTTTCCACGATTGTTCCATCGACATCAGCAATAATATACTTTTTTTCTTTGACGTTAATAGGCTGCTTGTATTTCTCGCACGCTTTTCGATACGTCTCAGGCTTATCTGTAGGAAACCATTGACCGTTATGGACATGAGCCATAATCTGGCCCGGCTTCAGTTTTTCATAAAAATCATACTCTAGGGATGATTTTCCTTCAGGAAGCATCTTCATTCCTTCCTGGCTTAAGACAATCGCTCCCGCGTTTACCATGTTTGAGGGCGCTTCCTCCCGCTTTGGCTTTTCCACAAAAGAAATAACTTTTGCTCCTTCTAGTTTAGCTACACCGAAATGTTCCATATCCTCCCGCGGCGTAAAAACCATGGTAACTGGGCTTTTATGCTTCTGATATGTTTCATACAACTTCTTGTAATCCAAATCCATAAGGTTATCGCCCCAAACTACAAATACTGGACCTTGAAGATTTTTTACTGCTTTTTTCACCGCTCCTCCTGTTCCCAATGGTTCCTGCTCAATAGAATAGCTGATACGCACGCCAAATTTCGCACCATTCTCAAAAAAATCCTTCACTTTCTCATGTTTATAGCTTAAAGATAAAATGATCTTTGAAACCCCGCTCTTTTTCATGTTCTGAACCACATGATATAAAATTGGATTCCCTTTCATAGGGAGAAGTGGTTTTGGCATTGCATCAGTTAATGGACGTAATCGCGTCCCTAAACCGCCTGCAAGAATAACCGCCGTATCAATCATCTTTCTTAATAATCCTGCTTTATCTTTTATAATGATTGTGAATTTGAAGCCTAAAAATTCTTTTTGATACAGCCCAGAATTAAGAAGATTATGGAAGATAGTAAGAAAACTCCTGCAAATAAGATCACAAAAGAACTATAAAATATGAAAGAAGAATCGCTATTTAAGATAAACTCTATGATCCCACAGTCTCTTGGCATGGTAATTCCACAAGTATATACTCCTGTTTTGTTATAAAAAATCATAATACTAACACTAACTATCCCATACCCTAACCACACTAAAGAACTGAAGAGTGAAATGTAAAATACCTTTTTCAAAATGTTCTGGGGTTTCCCCTTTTCTTTCATATTTTTCACACCATCTAAAATAAGGCGTAATCTTTTTAAATAACCTGCTCTAAAACAACTTGGACGGCCATAGGGGCGTAATTCACCCGTTCCCATTTCGAACACGGAAGTTAAGGACGCCTCCGTTCCAGGGTGTACTGCATTGCGTGGGAAACCTGGTTAGCTGTCCACCTTTATATTTTGGGAACGTCAAGTTCTTTTATTTTTCCTAAAATTTAGGACTAAGTGAACATTTTTTTTTGAGAAAAAAAATTTAATCATCATTAATGTAGCGAAGCGAGTTTCCCAGAACTTTCTTCATCAATTTACTCCAATTCTTTCCTTTCGGCTGCTGTTGCGTAACGCAATGAATTGTTCCTCCACTCGCTACTAAATCCAGACAGTTTATAGGAACGATTCTTCTTTCAGGAAATTCGTCATGTAAAATTCCCACTGCTTCCGCATCTTGTTCTCTCCAAAAGATAGGAGCAAGCACAACCTTATTCCCAATATAAAAATTCGCATAACTGGCCGCTCTCCGTTCTCCATCAACTTTCACTACTCCTGGTGTAGGCAGTGAAACCACATCAAATCCTTCATTTACCATCGCTTCTTTGTTTCTCTTCAAATGACGATAATTTTTATCCTTTCTATCTCGCTCTTCCACACAGACAACTCTTTTAGGACCAACAAATCGCATAATGTTATCAACATGTCCCGCCGTATCATCTTTGTAAAGCCCTTTTTTCAGTAAAAGTATTTCATCAACTCCTAAAAAATCTTCAAGTCGTTGTGTAATCTCTTCTTGGCTTAAAAAAGGATTTCGATTTTTATGATAAAGACATTGTTCCGTCGTTATAATGGTTCCATCTCCATTTACTTCAATAGAACCACCTTCAAGAACTATTCCCGCATTAAAGTATGGTAAACCCGTCAATTCATGAATTCTCGCCGGGACAGAAGTATCTGCTGCCAGATCATTATATCTTCCCCAGCCATTGAATATCCAGTGTGTGATGGCAATATCGCCGGATCCATTTTTAACGAATATCGGGCCATGATCACGTGTCCACACATCCATGTTTTTTGTTTCAAAGAAAACAATATGGTCCAGCGGCACTTTCGCTCTTTGTAATTTCTGTTTGACATCTCTCTCCATTTCTGCGTCATACACTTGCATGTGAACTTTTTCACTTCTATGCAAAGCTTCAACCATCTGCGCATAGATTTTTTCTACTCCTGCTAATCTTTCCCCCCAGTACTTCAATCTTGGGTTTGGCCACGCTAGCCAAGTAGCTTCATGTTCTTCCCATTCTGCTGGCATATAATTTCCTAATTCTTTCGGTGTTGGTGCTGTTATCATGGTTTTAAAAGCCTCTCATAGGTTTCAGGTCGACGATTTTTCATAAAACCCCAGGTTTTAGCCTCTTCAATTTTAGCTAGGTCACAGCTGACTACTAAGACCTCATCTTTCTTGCGAGAACCTTTGACAAGTATTTCTCCAAAAGGATCAGCAACAAAGGAATGCCCCCAGAAATCTGTCCCTTTTTCCTTACCAACGCGATTTACAGCTGCCACGTAGACATGATTAGCTACCGCCTGCATGCGCTGCATATCCCTCCAATTTTTCGTTGAAAATTTCTCTTTTTTTTTCATTTCTTCCGTCCAGCCGATGGCGGTGGGATAAAAAATTACTTGCGCTCCTTCCAGAGCCAAAGCTCTGGAAACTTCAGGAAACCATTGATCGTAGCAAATACCTACTCCTATTTTACCCTGTTCTGTATCTACAACTTTATATCCCTGATTACCGGAAGAAAAATAGAATTGTTCTTCGTAATGTGAGTCATTAGGGATATGGATTTTACGATACAAATCCATCATTTTTCCTTGCGGACTAAATACGACTGCTGTGTTAAAGTACTGTGTCATTCCTCTGTCTATCTCTCTTTCAAAAATGGAACCACCGATAAGGACAACCTTATTTTTTTTAGCGGCCTCGCTTAAAGTAATTGTAAGAGGTCCAGGGATTGGTTCCGCCAAAGAAAAATTAATTTCCAATTTATGTATTCCCACATAGGGATGGGCAAATAACTCTTGCAGACAAACAACTTCCGCCCCTAATTCTGCAGCTTTCTTCACTCCAGCTAACGCTTTTTCCAGATTTATTTCACTATCAGAAGTAACTTTACTCTGGACTAATCCTACCCTCATGAAGAATTCGCTTTACCATTATTATATAAAGCTTATGAAAATCAGCATAAAATTCAATTCATTTAAATTTTATTTTTAGTATATATTTAGCTACTGTTAATCCATACCTCTGTTTACAGCACGCGGCTCATTCAGTCCTTTACTTCCACAACGCTTTTAAAGTAAATTTAGGAGCTAAGCTCATGATTAATGAGAATTGTGGAGGTGTTTCCCATTAAAGCACTTATTCTCGCGGCCGGCTATGCCACTCGCTTGTATCCATTAACGAAAGATACACCAAAGCCTCTTCTTACGATCGCCGGAAAACCAATCATTAATTATATTGTAGAAGAACTCGCTAAACTTCAGAATCTCAATCAAATCTATGTTATTACAAATGAAGTTTTCTATCCTCACTTTCAAAATTGGGCTAAAACAATTAAAACCACGAAGGAAATAAAAATTCTCAATGACTATACTCTTTCTAATGAGGATCGTTTGGGATCCATCGGCGATATTCACTTTGTTATTCAGCAAGAAAAAATCATCGATCCTTTAGTAGTAATTGCCGGTGATAATCTCTTTGGTTTTTCCTTGCCACGGTTTATTCTGTTTCATCATCAAAATAATAATGCTTCCCTTGTTGCCTTTCGTGATCTCAATGACAAAGAAAAAGTTAAAGGCCGCTATGGGGTCGGTGTTCTCAATGGCAGTAAAATAATTGATTTTGAAGAAAAACCACTGCAACCAAAAAGTACCTTAGCTGCCACAGCCTGCTACCTCTTCAACAAAAAAGACCTGTCTAAAATTAGTACTTTCCTATCAAAAGAAAAAGCCGATGCTCCTGGTAATTTCATTAAGTACCTTGCCAAAAATTCTGAAGTTCATGGTTTTGTCTTTAAAGAACACTGGTTTGACGTAGGAACGTTTGAATCATTAGAAGAGGCCGAACAGTTTTACACAAAATGAATCCTGAGATAAATGCTCTAGTGCTTGCGGGGGGGTATGGTACAAGATTATCTGCCAGTCTTGAAAGTTATCACGGCGAACACCAGATTTTTCTCCAACAAAGTGTTGTGGGGAAACCGAAAGGATTGATCTCCATTCGTGGAAAAGCTCTTCTTGATTACCACCTTGAGCAAGCTCAATCTGTTGGCGTATCTTTAGAAAACTTTCATATTCTCAGCAATGCGACCTTTTATGATCAGTTCAGAGCCTGGGCTAAGAGTAAAAATATTCCTCCTGAAAATGTCTTTAACAATGATGTGACCAATAACGAAGGGCGCAACGAACAAAATAAAGAGCTCATTCTTTCCGTACAGCGTCTCGGCATAAGAAAGCCGCTTCTTTTGTTTTATTCTGATACTCTTGTATTCGATGAACATGGACTTGCAGATTTATCCTCTCTTGTCAAAGGTTACGCTCTTGATGGCCATTCACGTGTTGTTGTTTACCATAAAACTAAAGAGGCCTATAACCATGGCGTTGTCGAGTTTGACAATCAAAGAAATCTCATCTCATTTCGGGAGAAACCGAAAGGGGTAAATGAAGGATGGGTAAATGCTTCCGTATATCTTTTCAGCCCTGCAACCTTAAAGGAACTTCTTGCCAGAGCAGGAGAATTTCCTTCAAAAGGTAATCCTTTAGAAATACTCTGGCCTCGATTTAAAGCCTTTAGAGTTTCCCATCGCTTGGATATTGGCACCATTGAAGACGTGCTTAAAGGTAATGGGTTGATCTGAGCATGAATATTAGCTGTATTGGCACTGGCTACGTAGGACTAGTAACGGGGGCATGTCTTGCTGATCTTGGACATAACGTTATTTGTTGTGATATTGACGGTAAGAAAATTAATACTCTTCAGCAAGGAAAGATTCCTTTCTATGAACCTAGTTTAAAAGATGTTGTAGAAAGAACCGTTCGTAAGGGAAAACTTACATTTACGACTGACATTCAAAAAGCAATTGAAAATAGCGAAGTTATCTTCAACTGCGTAGGAACTCCTAGTGCACAAGATGGTTCCGCAGATTTACAGTACGTCTTTGCCATTACTGAAGCTGTAGCTAGGTACGCTCAAAACTATAAAGTTCTTCTCAACAAAAGTACTGTTCCCCCGGGTACGGCAAGAAGAGTACAACACTTATTAAAAGAAAAAAATCCTCATTCCCCTGTTGACGTTGTTTCCAATCCAGAATTTCTCAAAGAAGGCAGCGCTGTCCATGACTTTACTCATCCTGATAAGATTGTTGTCGGTGCGCAATCAGAAAAAGCCTTTCAAATTCTCCGTGAAGTATATTCTGGTTTTATTCGTCCTTACCTGAATCTTCTTGAAACAGATTGGGAAACGGCAGAAATACTAAAATACGCTAATAATTCATTTCTTGCCACAAAGATAAGTTTCATTAACGAAATTGCTAACATTTGCGATAAAGTGGGAGGAGACATTAAAACTGTCACCAAAGGTTTAGGGATGGATTACCGCATCAATCCAAAATTTCTTAATGCCGGTGTTGGTTTCGGTGGAAGTTGTTTTCCTAAAGATCTCCGCGCTCTCATCGCTGCCGCTAAAGACCAAGGTTATGATGCTAAACTGTTACAAGAAGTTCTTTCCCTCAATGAACGGCAGAAAAAAATAATCTTGCAGAAAATAGAACAACATTTTGGAAAGAATCTTCAATATCACACTTTTACCGTCTGGGGTCTATCTTTTAAGCCAAAAACAGATGATCTTCGTGAAGCCCCTTCGCTGGTCATTATTGATCTTCTTCTGCAAAGGAAGGCCTCCGTTTGTGTTTATGATTCTGTTGCGATGGATCTTGTAAAAGCTATTTATGGCGGCAAGTTGAGCTACGCATCTTCATTAGAACAATCTATCACAGAAAGCTCTGCTATCATCCTCGTTACTGAATGGGACGAATTTCGTAATGTTAATTTTTCAGAACTAGGAAAAAACATGAAAGAAAAAGTTATCTTCGATGGACGAAATATTTATGAATCAGACCAGGTCCGCAAAGCAGGATTTATTTATTATGGGATGTGAAGACGATGAAACTCAAAGAATTTGAAGCAAAAAAACTCCTGCAGGCCGTAGGTATCCCCCTCACCCAAAGCACGCTTATTACTTCCCCTTCGGCAATTCCTTCTTTTCAAGGAGATTATTTTCTTAAGTTGCAAACCTTAGCTGGTGGGCGGGGAAAAGCTGGCGGTATTATTCCGATTAAAAATTCAGAACAGGCCAAAACCAGGTGTCAACAGTTGTTAGGCCATGTATTTCTCAACGAAACGATCCATGAAATTCTTCTTGATAAAAAAATTGATGTTACCCGGGAATTTTACGTCGGCATCCTGTTTGACACATCCCGAAAATGCCCCCTCCTTATTTTCAGCGAAGAAGGCGGGGTCGATATCGAAAAAGTCAAAGCTTCAAGTCCAGAAAAAATTATCATTAGAGAGATTAATTACCTTCATGGTCTTAAAGAAGCAGATATTAGTCCTATTCTCAGCTCATTTTATGCTGATAAAAAGATTAAATCTCGATTAAAAGAAATCCTTTCTAAACTCTATGCCTGCTTCGTTCGCTTCGACTGTAAAATGATTGAAATAAATCCTCTTGCTATTACTCCCAAAAATGATCTCGTCGCTTTAGACGCCGTTGCCGTTCTTGATGACGATGCTCATTATCGGAGAGAAATTCAATTTCCTGAACGAACCGATACGAGAAAAGCTACTCCTCGCGAAATTGCTGCTCATCAAATAGATAAAGATGATTACCGCGGTGTTGCGGGAAAAACCTTTCTCGACCTCGATGGCGATATAGCTATTCTTACCAGTGGCGGCGGAGCATCTATGACTATTATGGACGCCTTGATGGAATATGGTGGTAAGCCCGCTAATTTTACAGAATATAGTGGTGATCCTCCCAAAGAAAAAGTAGAAAAACTTACTCGTATCGTTCTTGATTGTCCTCATCTTTCTGGCTTATTAATTGGCGGGGTTATTGCTAATTTTACTAACATTGCTGAAACTCTCGGTGGCGTCTTAACTGTTCTCCAAGAGCGAAAACCAGATTTTCCCATTGTCATCCGTCGGGCAGGTCCCCATGATGAAGAAGCAAAGAGAATGCTCCTACAAGCAAAAAAAGAATTAGGTTTAGATATACATTATTTTGACGAAAAAATGCCTTTAACACAAGCCGTAAATGTTATGATCGAGTTATCCAATCAATATAAAAAACAGCGGGGTCTTGCTCATGTCCATTCTCATTGATAAAAAAACTCGCTTCCTTATTCAAGGAATTACCGGAAAACAAGGTACGCGCGCTTGTCATGAAATGCAGGAGTTCGGCGGTAAAGTTGTCGCGGGAGTAACACCTGGAAAAGGCGGAGAACAAGTTGAAGGTGTTCCTGTTTACAATACTGTCAAAGAAGCATTACAACATCATCATGTTGATGCATCCGTTTTATACATTCCGCCAAAATTCGCTAAAGAGGCGATTATCGAAGCTATTGAAGGAGGCATTTCTCTTCTCAATGTTGTCACCGAGAATATCCCTATTCACGACATGGCCTATTGCTTAGCTCTCGTAAAACAAAAAGGCGCACGTATTGTGGGCGCTTGCTCTGCCGGCATTTATTCTGTAGGTAAAGCAAAATCTGGTTCCATTGCCGGAGGAAAATCCCGTCTTGCGTTCACTCCAGGAACAATCGGCGTCATGTCCCGCAGTGGAGGCATGTCTTGTGAAACTTCTCTTGTTCTTACTCAAGCTGGCTTAGGTCAATCAACGGTTGTAAGTATGGGAAGCGACGTATTAATGGGTTCAACTTTTCTTGACTTCTTACCTGATTTTGAAAAGGATTCAGAAACAGAAGGCCTTGTTATTTTTGGTGAAATAGGTGGCACGGCAGAAGAAGAATTAGCCGCTTATCTTATCCAACGTCGCCAGTCTGGAAATTCTTACCTAAAACCTATTGTGGCTTTCATTTCTGGAAAATTCGCTGAAGCCATCAACGTTCAGAACGTTTCTTTAGGCCATGCTGGCGCCATTATCGAAGGAAATAAAGGAACACGAAAACACAAAGTTAAAGTTTTAAAAGAAGCAGGAGTTATTATTGCTGAAGTTCATCATGATTTAGGAAGGTTAATGAAACAAACTCTTAATGGTATAAGCGAACGGTGAGGCCTTAACATGGAATACAAAACCAGCATCTCTAAAGTAACGGAAGATAATGTTACTGTCAGAGGCGAAAAACTCTCTCAGCTTATTAAAAATTGGAAATTTACTGATGCTGTCTTTCTAGAAATAAGTGGTCGAAAACCAACTGAAGAAGAAAGTACCATTTTCGAAAAAATACTTATCTCTATTATTGATCACGGAATGGGAACGACATCAAGTCTTACGACTCGTTTTGCTGCTTCAGGAGGCAACTCTCTTCATGTCGCTGTCGGTGCTGGAGTTTTAAGTTTAGGCGAATATCATGGGGGGGCAATTGAAAAAGCTATGGAGCAATTTTATTCCTGGAACAAAAAAAACCCAGAAGAAATCGCTAAAATTGTAGAAGAAATGCTTACTAAGAAAGAAACCCTCTACGGTTTTGGCCATAAGATCTATAAGAATGAAGATCCTCGCGTTACATTCATTATAGAAGAAATGAAAAAGTGTTCCTTCAAATCTTCTTTCTTACACATGAAAGAAATCGTGGAGACGAAATTTAAAGAGCTTAAAGGGAAAATACTTCCTTTAAACATCGATGGCCTTATGGCGATGATTTTATGTGATTTTGCTTTTCCTCCTCATCTTGGCAAAGGTGTTTTTATTATTGGTCGTGTCCCTAGTTTAGTAGCCCAAGCCTTTGAGGAATTGACCTCAGAAAAACCAGTACGTCGCCTGGACGAAGCGGAAATAAAGTATCTTCCGGATGTACAAAAATGAACTTTTCTATTATCGTCATTTTTGATCAACTGCGCATGGAAAAATTGCAGCGTCTTTTTTCTTCCATGAAACCTCAACTTGAGAAAGCAAAACATGCCTCTGAACTGTTGTTACTTCACGAATCTGATACGGCTTTACCGAAACCATCCCTTCCGTTGGAGTTCACATACCTTAACATTCCTGCAAAAAAGGGCATTGCCTTCAACCGCAATCAAGGAATAAAACATGCTAAGGGTGATGTTATCATTTTCATTGACGATGATTGTTGGGTGCAAGAACGGTGGTTGGAATCTTTATTAAAGCCGTTTGAACAGGATAAAAGCCTTCTTGCCGTAACGAGTGGCACAAAAATTCCACCATCTAATTTTCTCGGTGATTGTATTGCGGCGTTAGGATTCCCTGGCGGTGGCACTCTCGGCTTTGAAAAAATGTGGAAAGTTTCTCGAAACGGGTTTACAAATCATCTCGCTGTAGGAAATTGCGCTCTCCGTAAAGAGATTTTCCAGAAAGTTGGTCTTTTTGATGAAAGCATGGTCTTTGGTGCGGAGGATGCTGAATTCTCTCATCGTTTAGAAAACGCAGGTCTCACTATAAAATATGTTCCAGAAGGGTACGCTTTTCATGAAGCTCGTACTACTTTAAACTCCTTCATTCGCTGGCATCTGCGGCGGGGAAAGGCCAACTACCACTTCAGACAAAAAATAGGTCCAATAAGAAACTTTGTTAAATTACGCCTCTGGTCTGCGAAGAATATTCTCATCCAAAACTGTTTTAATTATCGCTTTCCTATCATTATCAGTTTATTGGGTTTCAGTTTCATCATTCAGCAAATTGGCTATGCTCAGGCAAAAAAGTATGAGGGAAAACAATGAGGGTTTTAGGCATCCATGATGGTCATAACGCTTCTGTTTGCCTTATAGAAGATGGGAAAATACGTTTTGCGATCCAAGAAGAACGTTTAGTATACGAAAAAAATAAAGGCGGTTTCCCTCACAAAAGCATCGCTCGCCTTTTTGAAGTTACTAATTTTCTGGCAAAAGATATAGATAAAGTTGCTGTTGCTTCCGAACATACTTCTGTAGTCTTTGCTGCCGATGAGTACTTTGAAAGGCAGCGGAAAGGCTCCTTACAGCGTAATCTCGAACATCTCGCTAAAAAAACGCCTTTCTATGCTTTCTATAAATCACAACGACGAAAGGACCGGGTTAAGAACTTAACTGCTCTTGGTTTTGCAGAAAAAGACATTTTTTTTGTTGACCATCATCTCTGTCATGCCGCTACTGCTTACTTTGGCAGTCATTTTCCTCGGGATGAAAAAATCCTCGTTCTCACCAATGATGGTGCTGGTGACGGATTATGCGCTACAGTTTCCATAGGTCAAAATAATACTTTAACTCGTCTTACAGAAATCAAGAGTGAGAATTCTCTTGCTGGGATTTACTGCCTCACGACCCAACTCTTGGGATTCAAACCCCTCGAGCATGAATATAAACTCATGGGTATGGCTCCATATGCTTCTCCTTCAGCAGAAGAAAAAGGTTATGCTTTATTCAAAGATTTAGTAACGATCTCTTCAGAAAACAAGCTTCATTTCAGTCACACCGGTAAATCTATCAGCTTGCTTCTGCCGGTTTTAAAAAAGCGTTTTCATTTCCAGCGTTTTGATACGATTTGCGCCGGATTGCAAAAATTTACCGAGGAAGTGCTCGTGCAATGGGCGAAAAATTGTCTGCAAGAAACAGGAGTGCGAAAAATGGCTCTTGCTGGTGGCATTTTCATGAACGTCAAAGTTAACAAAAAAATCATGGAACTTCCCGAAGTTGAGGATCTTTTTATCTTTCCCTCTTGCGGAGACGAAACCGTTTCTATAGGTGCAGCATACCAAGTTTATAATGATCTTCATGGGAATTCCCCTTTCGTAGAATCTCTCCCGCATTTCTATCTTGGTGATAGTTTTACGAATGTTGCTGTTGTTGAAGAATTACAGACACGAAAAGAATGTAAAAATTTCTCTTTTAAGAAAGTAAAGAATATCGAAAAAGAGCTGGCCCGTCTCCTTGCGGCTGGTAAAGTCGTCGCCCGTTGTAAAGGACCGATGGAATTTGGCGCTCGAGCTTTGGGTAATCGCTCAATTTTAGCCGACCCTTCCAATCTCCGTTGCGTTCGAGAAATCAACATGATGGTAAAAAAACGCGACTTCTGGATGCCCTTTGCTCCGGTCATTCTTGCGGAAAAACAGCATGACTATCTTGTCAACCCAAAAAATGTGAAAGCCCCATATATGATTTTAACCTTTGACGCTATTAAGCCAGAGCAATTTATTGCTGCCGTGCATCAGGCCGATTTAACCGCTCGTCCTCAAGTCATCACCGAAGAAATGAATCCAGAGTACTATCAAATTCTCAAAGAATTTTCTTCTTTAACTGGAAGAGGAGTATTACTGAATACATCTTTTAATCTCCATGGCTTCCCTATCGTTCACGGCCCGAAAGAAGCGTTGGATGTATTCTTTAAGTCTGATCTAAAGTATTTAGCCTTAGG
The DNA here is from genome assembly GCA_018303445.1 of Candidatus Woesearchaeota archaeon. Taxonomy (GTDB): domain Archaea; phylum Nanobdellota; class Nanobdellia; order Woesearchaeales; family GW2011-AR9; genus JAGVYE01. Next base: position 231 of record JAGVYE010000032.1, on the reverse strand, counting down.
AGATTATTTGGTTGAAAAGAATTAAAAGAAGAGTAATTTTCTTCTTAACTCTTCTCCATTTTATAAATTCGCCGATATTGCACAAAAATCTTTCGCATCATTTCCAATGATAAAACGATTGCATATACCCAGAGCGTGAAGAAAGGAAATTTAAGCAAAACTAACCAAAACATTAAATTAAATGGATTATCCAATCGCAGAAAGTCAAAAACAATTACTTTAATAAAATTA
>JAGVYE010000031.1 GCA_018303445.1 Candidatus Woesearchaeota archaeon | reverse complement strand
ATATTTTATGTTAACGTTTCAAGTGTTCTTCCAAAGAATACTCAACAAAAACATATCTCTGTACTCTTAAGCCGCTTGGTAGCGCAAAAGAAAAAAACTTATATTGCTAATAAAGTTAAAACACTTAATGAGAAACATTTTAACTTTACGTTCAAAAAAGTATTTCTTAAGTACAACACTTCAAACTGGGGAAGTTGCTCACATTCTGATAATGTCAATATCTCGACTCGTCTTTTGTTTGCTCCTGATGAAGTGATTGATTATGCCTGCATACACGAATTAGCCCATCTGCAAGAAAGAAACCACTCTGACCAATTCTGGAAACTGGTGGGGCAAGCCATGCCTAACTACCAAGAAAAAGAAAGATGGCTAAAAGAGAATTCTGATAAGTGTTGGTTTTGAATCAAAAATCAAGAAATCTTTATAAACTTCCCTAAGTATTAATACTTAAAATGCAAGAAACCATGAATGTTCAAAAAATTGGACAAGATGTTCTCCATCAGCTAGAGGACTTCAATAGGAATATGTGGGATGCCGTTTCCTTTAGGATGATCCATGCCATGATGGCAGAAGAACCAGCGTTAAAAGATTCTTACCAAAATACACAAGAATACCGAAAGCAACGTTTTGAAAAAGCATTAAAGCAAGCTCATGGAGATAAAAAAAAAGCATACCAGTTTCTTGCTTCTGAGAATTTTAACTAAAGCTTGGCCATTTGACTATATTAATATTTAATTCTTTACAGGTATTCTCAAACGCATTATCTCGAACAACAATAATATTCACTTTCAACTTCCAAAAACCGTAAATGAGGGGAACATCTTCAGCATTTAATCCGTATTTCTGCCCAATTTCCTCTACGACAGAAACATCATTTTCAATAACCACGTTAGGTAATTTTTCAATCAGGAACTCTTCCATGATCTTATCAATCTGAGTATTCGCTTTTTCTTCCGAGTAGCCATAACGGTTAATCAAGACGCCTTTACATTCACCAATACATTGAGAAAGCGTACAGAGGAATTTTCCAGGAAAAGCATAGCCTCTTTTCTCAAAATATTCTTTTGCTTTGGGATACAGCACTAAATCAACAAAAACATTAGCGTCTAACCCATACTTCGTAAACAAATCACCAATGACACTACCTTTCAAAATCATCCTCTTTTGAGCCATTGTTACAGACTTAACCGAACTACTTTATAAAATTTTAGTCGCCCCACCCTTAACTACGAAACGGAAACTCCGACAGCACCGGGAAGCACGGCAATTCAAAAACTCTGCGCTCCTCACTGCGGTTGCGGTGCTCGGATGGGGGACGGTCGCTCACTATCTATGGCTCGCTGCGGCTCGCATTTTCATTTACCCTCGCTCCCTAGACCCCCACCAAACATAACATCGTTATATTTCATAAATCCCTTCCAGCACTTTCCGAATAATGCCTTCACAATTGGCAATTTTAGCTAACAATTTATAATTGGTGCTGGCTTTGCGAATTTGGCCAAGCCGGTCAAGAATTTGCGCATAGAGACGAATTAAATCCCCTTCCAGAAGGTTGGTGTTCTCAAGCACTTGGAAAAAGTTTTTTCCGTGATACATGGGATGAATAATGCTGGTCATCGTTTCTAATTCTAAAAATTTCTTTTCCCGGGAAAGATATTCGTTTCTGTGGAGAATTCCTTTAAGTTTATGTAGAGCGTCATCAGGAAATTTTTGTTTAAACTTGTAGGTCTCACGAGGTTCATAGACAAGAACAGCGAGAGTTAAGAGAATTGGATATTCATTAAGTTGATCAACCATACTGGTGGCAAAAATTTCTCCTATCGTCAACTCGTCAGCAAAGATACGGGAAGAAAAAATACCTTTCGGCGTCAGGTGCTGCTGTTCAAGGTAGCCAAATTTTTTTAATTTCCGCACAATGCTGGAGTAGCGGGATAGTAAGACCGTGCTGGGAATCTTATCGAACTTCTCACCAAACTTCTGGTAAGAATAAAAACTTAAGCGGAGAATTTTTTCGATTTCTTCTGGTGAATGTTGCTCAATGAGATTCAAGACCGTATTGACGGAAAGACGGAATTGAGAGCGAATTGGTTCAATGTCTTTGGAAGTGATGCGTTTTACTTCATGATAGTTAAATGTTGGACGGAAGATCATACTTACAACGTAGCCTTTGTCATCGATGCCCCTTCTTCCTGCTCTTCCCGCAATTTGAAAATATTCTTTGGTGTTCAGAGGGCGAAAATTAAGGCCATCATACTTTCGCAGAGCATTAAAGCAGACAGTTTTTGCGGGCATATTAATTCCTACCGCAAATGTTTCTGTGGTGTACAGAACACGAATCAGGCCTTGGGCGAAGAGTTCTTCAATAGTTTCTTTCACGACCGGAAGCAATCCGGCATGGTGAAAGGCAATACCTTGCGTTAAGGTCTCTTTGAGAATGTTAACAGAGGTGAGTTTATGAACATCACTGGGGGCTTGATGCACTTTGTGCAGAAAAAATTCTAACGCTGGCCGTTCCTTGGGGAAGAAGTTCTGGCGGGCTAATTCTTTGGCTTTATTCTGACAATCGCGGCGGGAAAAAGTGAAAAAAAAACAAGGTAGTTTTTCCAGGCCCAGAGATTTAATGAGTTCGATGTGATTTGGCTCCGGCACTCTTTCCCACTTTCTTTTTTTTCTTTTCCCCATAACCTGATCATAATGAGGAATTTCCATGGCTTTCTTGATTTTCTCAGCGCTGGTAATTCCAAGCTCATAGTCATAGAACCAATGCTCAAGGGGAACATGCCGTTCTGTCGAGGTAACAGTTCGCACTGTATGCTTTTTGATAGCGCTAATCCAGCGGCTGAATTCTTCCGCATTGGGTATAGTCGCAGAAAGACAAAGAAAGCGAACGTTCAGAGAACTGTAAATTACCGATTCTTCCCAGACATAGCCACGTTCAATATCATTAATGTAATGAATTTCATCGAAAATAACGTAGGAAATGTTTTTTACCTCCTCGTCACCGCTGATGGCCATGTTACGATAAATTTCCGTGGTCATGATCAAAACCTTGGCATGAGGATTTATGACAAAATCGCCGGTCATCAAACCTACCATCTGCTCACCATAATCTTTGGAAAAGTCTTTATATTTTTGATTAGAAAGGGCTTTAATGGGGGCAGTGTAAATTATTCTTTGATTATCATTTCGGTGTTTATGAATGATATAATCAGCGATTAAAGTCTTTCCTGATCCCGTGGGAGCGGAAACGACAACAGATTCATTATTTTCAATGGCTTGAATGGCTTCTTCTTGAAAAGGATCTAACGTAAATTCATTGAATTTCATGGTCAGGAGCTTTTTTTCTCAAAAAGAGACCGTGGCGTATTTAAAGGTGTTGATGAAGAAGGGTAACTGTTAAATCACAATTGCCAAATTAAAAAGGCCGTATAGAGCACATACAGGGCAACAAAAAATATTCCCTGCCCGCGGGAGACGATTTTCTTGCGAGTCGCAAAAAGTACAAAAAGCATGGTAACGAGAATCATCACCATGGCATCAATTTGAAGAAAAAGAGGATTTACAGAAATGGGTTTGATGATACTTACGATACCGAGAACAAAAAGGATGTTAAAAATATTACTACCGACCATATTGCCCACGGCAATGTCCATTTGCTTTTTCCAGGCGGCAACGGTAGAAGTCGCAAGTTCAGGGAGAGATGTTCCCACCGCGGCAATGGTTAAACCGATGAAGGCCTCACTTATCCCAGCACGAATAGCAAGTTCTGTCGCACCAAAGGTGAAGATTTTTCCTCCAGCAATAAGGCCGGCAAGACCGCTGATAATTATAAAAATACTTTTGAATAAGGAATGGTCCCGTTTAAAGGCTAAGAATTCTGTAGTGACGATTTTCTTTTCTTTGTTCATATTAGCTAAAATGTACGCAATAAAACAGGAAAAGAGAAGAAGGAAAATAATCCCATCAATCCTTCCTAAAATGAAAACATTCTCACCGAAGAGAAAATGATCAGAAGCTAAGATAAGTAAGAGGAACGCGGAGCTGGTCATAAAGGGAAATTCATTAATGAGAGTACTTGATCGCACCGTAAGTGGCCTGATAATGGCGCTGAGACCGATAATAAAAGCAATGTTGAAAATATTACTGCCAATGATATTGCCAATAGAAAGGTCAGCATCGCCATTAAGAACCGAGAACAAACTTATCATAAATTCTGGTAAGGAGGTTCCAAAAGCAACAACCGTCAAGCCAACAAAAATAGGGGAAATGCGAAACCAGCGAGAGACATCAACCGCGCCGTCAATTAAATAATTCGCGCCTTTGAGAAGGATATAGAGGCTGCTCACAATTAAAACGATGATCAGGAAGATTCCGAGCATGAAACACCTCTTTTGTATTCTACAAAATAATTGAGCTATTTAAAGGTTATTGTGAAATGATACGATTCTCTTTTTATCATCTCCATTTTCTAACCAAAGATGTTATAAGTCCACAAGATCGAGAAGATCAGAAATGAAGTTTGTTTTTTCGCCGGCTTCATACTTCTTCATCGCTTTAAGAGAAAATCTTAGGTTTATTGTATTTTTGCTTCACCAAATACTTTCTCAAATTCTTTCACAAATTTTTCCGCGATATTTTGGTCATAAATAATAAGAACGTTTTCATCATTGTGTTCATCACCATTCCTGGTTGGATTCATCGATCCTGTTATGACTGTTTGCCCATCAATAATAAAGACTTTATGGTGCATAGTGTTCTTATTTCCATCTTTCAAGATATCAATGCCGTTATTTTGCAGACGTTTAAATTCTGCATCCATTGTAATCTGCCTGGACTCCATAACCCCGCGCACTTGAAGGCCATCGCGTTTTTTCAAAAGGAGAATATTGGCGATTCCATCATGAGTAAAAGAAAAAGTTAGGAAATAAATCGATTTTTCTGCTTTTTTTAGTTCTTCTTTTATACGATCAGCACAAGCATCTTCTGGACAGAAATAATTTTTGATAACAATGCCATTGAGATTAATCTTAGGATTGCGAACAGCCTTTCCCTTTTTGAATTCTCCCCTCCAAAGTTCCTGAAATTCAGCTTCGTAATTTGCGGCAAGAATAGGAGAGTTGATAATAAGGAGATTATTATTGTTTTTATGAGCGTCATTTTCTGTGGGATTCATTGATCCCGTCAAAACTTCTTTATTGTCAACGATACAGAATTTATCATGCATCAAATTTTTCCCGTCTTTTCTAACAAAGGCTTCCGGAAATTTTTTATAATATTCGTCGTCTATAACAATGCGGACATCGAGAGTTTTTTCTTTCTTAATTAATAACTCTTTCACAGAATTTAACCCCAGATCATACAGAGCGCAGTGAATAGATTTTTTTGCAGATGAAAGAAAAATAAGAAGATGTTCTTCACAATTATCTTGAGGACAAAAGAAAATTTCAATGATTCCACTGTCTTGTACAAAAGTATTTGTCGTCGAAGTCTTTAACCCGTCGCTTATTAGATTTGTTAGGAAGTAAGAAATAAAGATGAAGAAGAGAATTATACAAAAAATAATAATGGTAAATAAAAGCGGTTGTTTCATAAGAAAAAAGAAAAAAATTCTTAACGTGTCAATCCTCGGCTTTTTCTGCCGCTTGACGTCTTCCCTTGGAAGACGCGGTTTTGATTCTTCCCATTCTGCAGCCAGCGAAAGTGTTCATCTGCCTTAATAACTGGATGAGAAGGATCAATAAGAATGACTTCATACCAATAATATTTCCCGTCTCTAGCAACCCAGTAAGAGTTGAGGACAACGAGATTGCGGTATTTTTTCTGAACACGTTCTTCGGCGATTTGTTGGTAACTCTTACCTAAAGTTAGACCATGACCATAACGCTTTGACCTTCTTCCGCCTTTTAGCTTTGGTCTAACATGGCCTCCCTTTAGTACACGCTGCCTTACAACAATAAGGCCTTGTTTTGCTTTATACCCTAAAGAACGAGCACGGTCAATTCGCGTAGGATGATCCAATTTTACTGTTGAAGGTTCACGGCGCCAAGCAACAAGACGCTCATACCACAGGTCTCCTAGACCTTCTTTTGGTTTTTTCCATGCTTCTCGCACATGTTGATATAATCCCATTGTACAGCCTCCATTATTTCTTTTATTTCTTGAAATTTTCAGCCGCTTCAGGGAAGCTACACCCTACATTGCGGCAGGCCTTTAAAACCACTCCTGTTTTAAAAAGGTTTGTTAATGGTTTACGAAAAGAAGTGTCAATGATTTCTTTCTTGTTCTACCTTTTTTCTTCCTTTAAGGTATTTGACATGAGAAATTCTTTCTTTAAGATATTTGTCAATATTAAGCCCATATTCTTTTACCATCTTGGAGACATAATTTCCACCTAAGAAATGGGGAAGCAATACATAAGTAGCGCCAGCTTCATAGAGTTTTAGGGCATCATCAATTTGATGAGAAATAACAACAATTATAGCTTTAGTATTTATTTCTTTGATTTTATTTATTACTAATAAGTTTGTTTCCATGGTGGGAATGGTAGATATTACCATTTTTGTTTTATCGAAGTTTAATTCTCCGAGCATTTCCACGTCATCGGCATCACCATATTTACATTCGTAGCCTTCTTTTGCGAGATTAATGATAATTTCCGGATTGTAGTCGATGATGAGAACTTTTCTACGAATTTTTTGGAAAGATTCCAAGATATCATGCCCAACACGGTTATGGCCGAAAAGGAGAATATCATGATCATGTCCTTGCTGGTACTTATGCTCATCTATTTTTTTTCCTTTTCTCTCAAAAAAAGAGAGGTAAGGAGAAAAAAAAGGATAAATTTTATCTGAATAGAGAATAAGGTACGTCGAAGCGGCCATCGTAATTAAGGCCACCACCGTCAGTAAAGATAAAATTTCTAAAGGAAGATGACCCAGAGCAACGCCTAACGCGACTAAAATGAGAGAGAATTCACTTATCTGTGCTACTGTAAGCCCAGCAAGAAAGCTGCTTCTTTTTGTGAACCCAAGCAAACCCATTAAGCTGATAACAATTAAAGGATTTCCTACCAAGACAAACAAAGACAACGCGAAGGCAGGAACAAGAAATTTTGTGGCATCTGTGAAGACCACATTTGAACCGAGAATGACAAAGAAAATAATAATAAAGAAATTCCGCAGCGGTTTCAGTTTAGAGCTAATTTCATAGCGATAGGGAGACAGCGACAGAGCAATACCCGCCAGGAGAGCTCCAGCTTCCATAGAGAATTTTAAGTGAGAAAATACAGCAGCAATAGCAAAGCACCAGCTAAGAGAAAATAAGAGTAAAAGTTCTTGCGACTTGGCAATAAAGCGCGTAAATATGGGCAGGAAGTACAGAGCTGTTAAGGCTAGGAGGAAAAGTACAATTACGCCTTTAACAAGAGCGCCAAGAGCCAAAGTTGAAATATCTACTCCCTGAGGAAGAGTGGAAACAACCATGAGAATAAGGATAGCAATGAGATCCTGTACAATAAGAAAACCTATAGAGATTCGCCCATAGAGTGCCTCAAGATCTCCTTTGTCTGAAAGCAGCGTCATAATGAGAATCGTACTGCTAAAGGAAATGGCAATCGCCAGATAGAGGGACGTGAGATGAGAAAAATTAAGGAAGCTGGCTATCACATAGCCGATAATAAATGTAAAGATGACTTGACCGACTCCGGTAACAAGAGAAATCTTTCCAATTTCTTTAATAGACTTAGGGTTAAGGTTTAACCCCACCATAAAAAGAAGGAGAGTGACGCCAAGATGGGCGAAGGTCTGAATAACATCTTCGGATTGAAGAATATTAAGGAAATGAGGACTGACAATAACCCCAGTAAGGATATAACCGATAATAAGCGGCTGCCGCAATACTTTCATAAGCACAGCCATAACTAAAGCGACAGCAATAATAATCGTAAGCTCAAAAAAAATATTAAGTGCCATGGGCTCTTTTTTTAAACTAAGAAACGGAATTTAGGTATATATACTTTTCCTCAAATCTTTCTCTGTACAAATCGGCCAATGAGTACCCCAATGAGGAAATAGACGCCCAGAAGAAGTATCGTTATCGCTACAAAACCGGCCTATTCTACGCGTTCTGAGCATGCGGCTGTCGGCGTCAGTATTTTTTCCTGACAACATCCTGATTCTCCGGAATCCAGAATCCAAGGAATGCAGCTAAACCCTTCTTCAACCGCAATTTCTTTTGCTGCCCAGCTAGTGCAATGTGGTTCCTTTGCCTCACAAAACAAGGTTATAACAGAACTTCCTTCAACAAGAAAATGGGAGATTAAGGGAATGAAATGGCCGGTGAGTAATGGAATTATTGTTGTACAACCGGGAGTACTACCATAACTTTTTATTTCATCAGCATAGACATTATTAATAATTGGGAAATAAATGAAAATATAGAACGGAAAGAGGAGGAGACAAATACAGATACCGATTAAACCGCCTCTCAGCCATGGTTTCCTAGATCGAAACCAAAAAAGTAAATTCATTTTTAGTGTAATGGTCAAGACATATATTAAAAAAAAACTTAATCACAATCTTTAAATACACCCCACACTTCATGAATTATGAGAGGTGATGCCACGTGGATATCCGTTCCATAATTACAGAGGATTTCTTTACTGTAAATCAAGATACAACCGTTACTGAATTTGTGGGAAAGTTAAAGCAGGCGGAGAAAAAAGCCGGTTTGATTTTCCGCCATGACAAGTACCTGGGTGTAGTTGAGAAAAAAAGCCTTCTGCGGGCAAAACCCGACAGCCAGCAGGCGAAGGTTGAAAATTATTTAATGCGGACTCCGATACTTTCCGAAGATGCCTCGGTACTTGATGCCGCTTATTTATTGTCGCAAGGAAACTTTGAGTTTATTCCCGTCCAGAAAAATAGGCAGATTAGCGGGATCCTGAGAGCTTTAGATCTCCTGACATTGTGTAAAGATTTGCCTGATGTAGCAAAGAGGAAGGTTAAAGAAATAAAGATTCGTCATGTTTCTTCTGTGAATAAAGATGACCCCTTAGCCAAAGCAACGAGAATTATGCATGAGGAACACGTTGACCATGTGCCTGTCTTTGCGAAAGGAAAGTTGTATGGAATTCTGAGTTATACTGACCTTTTAATGAAGTATATTAATTGGTCGCCAAAAAGGGAAGGGTCAAGAAAATTTAGTAAAATGGCTAGCACAAGATCAGCACGTCCTAATTGGATTCCTTTTTCGAATTTGCCTGTTGAAAACTTTAGTACTAATTATAACCTTATTACCATACAGGAACACCAGACTCTGCGAGAGGCGATTACTTTCCTCGTTGATAATAAAGTCTCTGATTTGTTAGTGATGAAAGGAGAGAAATATCGCGGGTTAATTACATTACAGAGTATTCTCCTCTTGGTTGCTTCGCTGAAAGAACAATCACGGTACGAGATTCAGTTTAAAGGAGCGCAGGAAGCAGACTTGACTGAAAATCAAAGGAGGGTATTACAAACCATTACAGAGCGAGAAGCGGAGAAGCTGCAACGTAAGATTAGCCAGGCCTTTAAGGTTACCGTTCACCTTAAAGAGATTCGCAAGGAGAGTAAACGGCATGTTTTTGATGTAGCGTTGCATATAGAATATCCAGGAAAGCTCCTGAGCAGTGAAAAATCGGATTGGAGATTAGAAAGAGCATTACATAAGTGTTTTAATGTTGTGACAAAAGGATTAGAAAAATAAATTATTTTTTCTTCTTTTTCTCGGTTAACTTTTTCTGCCGGAATTGTTCCGCATTTTTTTTACTGGCAAAGCGATAGGTCTTACCTTCAACTTCTGCTTCGACAACATTTTCTACATCCATTAATGGTTCCCCCGTAAGGGCATCTTTCCCATGCTGGCCTTCTTCACTGGCACCTTCAGCGAAACCAGCTTCCCAAGGATCTATGGCGTCTTCATCGAGGAGGGCTTCCCTCCCTTCTTCAGTCAATGGATCTTCTGGCAATTCTCCAGACTCCATTTCTTTCTCCCGTTCCTCTGTCGTTTCTTCTTTACTTATTCCCTGTTCTTCTGAAGGATAAACGTCGTCTTCATGAGGATTATGCGCCTTTCGCTTTGCTTTGGCCATGCTTGAGAAGGAGAAAAGTGAGATTTAAAAGGATTGTGGTTGTTGAGAGAATGGATAGTGAGAAAATGAAACTTTTTTAGGCCGAGGGCCATCTCCCCGCTTCCTTCGGTCGCTCCGCAGCAAGCTTAGGGGGGGTATTACGCATCGGTAAATTCATAGAGGAATGGAATTTTTAGAAAATTATGAACAACAGGAACGAGAACGTTTAGGTGAAGAAAAATTCAATAAAAGGTATAATCCTTAAAATATAATTTTTCTCCCTGATTCTTTAGGCTTCTTTTTCCAGCTGCTTGTTGAAGAATAAGTTAAAGTACTATTTTCTCTTATAAAAATGAATATTTCCTCAACAAAAAAATCACTGCTCCGGCAACTAAAGGAACTACCAGATTATCATCTACAGTATTTTCGTTAAGATCAATTTTTACTACTTCCACCAGCATTGCGGAAAAACTGCCCAAAAGTGCTTCGGGAGCGGGGACAAATAAGACCGCGCCAAGAAATCCCGCCATGGTTCCCGCCAAAGTTCCTTCAAGCAATTTTTTCCCATCACCGTTAAAAATGTTCTTTATTTGACCAAATCGCTCTCCGACAAGATGGCTAACCGAGTCACCCAGAGTAAGAATCATAATCGCGGCCAGAGCAATGTCTTTAGAAAAGAGTTTCATCGCGAAAAGAACTCCAATAAAGAAAAAAATCACCCCCTTACCAGGGAAGGCTTTCTTTTGTTCTTCCCGTTCGAAATGATCGAGGAAAAAGGAAAAGAGAGGAAGGCGGATTCTTTTCGAAAGAAGGCTGGCAAGGAGGCCAACAATAATAAGAAGAAATAAAGCGAGAGGAGTGAGAATATCTAAATAAATGAAAAGCCCCGTAAGAAGTCCAATCCCTACGTGGAGGAGCTGCCGACCAGTTTCTTGTTTTGTTAACATCAGGGAAGAACCAAAAAGAGCTGTTTTTAAGACTTATGAAAGTATTATTGAACCATACTTCTTTTTTCTAAAGTTCCATAGTCATCGAGATAGTTTGGATCAATCAATATCTTCTTTCTGGTATGTTGAGGAGAACCAGTCAAGGGAGGATTTACCATAGATAAGACCACTTCAACCAAACTATGATCAAAAGAGGAACGTATATAATAACCAACTAATTCAACTTTTTCTTCACCAGAATTGATATTATAACGAGTACCACGACCAGAAAAATAGACGGGTTGATCGTTTTCTAAGCTTGCCAAAAATTCACGAAATTTTTTTCCGTCAACCATCTCCTCCTTTGTTGAACTGGATATTTAAATAATTTTAGACTTTAAATTCTAAAAGAATCTTTACAAAAGCTTTAAAAAACGCGCTCTGTAAGCTATATTTTATGGAAAAACAACCTCCTGGCCCGCCAAAAGAAATCAAACGAATCAGTGAAGTAGTCTGGGAATTACCTACTTCTTATAAGAAAGGAATGCTCGTTCCAGCAAGGATTATTGCCAATGAAGAATTGATGCAACATCTGGATGCGGGGGTGTTTGAGCAAGTGACAAATGTGGCAACCTTGCCAGGAATCCAGAAATATGCGTACTGCATGCCAGATGGCCACTGGGGATACGGTTTCCCCATTGGGGGAGTGGCAGCATTTGATGTTGATAAGGGAGGAGTTATCTCTCCAGGAGGGATTGGTTTCGATATTAATTGTGGGATGCGTCTCATGACGACAAATCTTACCATTAAAGAAGTGAAACCAAAAATCAAACAACTCGTGGATGAACTCTATAAAGCTGTTCCGGCAGGCGTTGGCTGCAAAGGATTTGTCAAGATTTCTAAAGAAGAATTTAAGGAAGTTATGAAAAATGGCGCGCAATGGTGTGTAAAAGCTGGCTATGCCTGGGAATCTGATCTTGAACATATTGAAGATCAAGGGAAAATTGACTGGGCAGATCCTTCTAAGGTTTCGGACAAAGCCGTGAAAAGAGGATTTGATCAATTAGGAACATTAGGAAGTGGGAATCATTATCTTGAAATTCAGGAAGTTAAGAAAGAGAACATTCTTGATCCAGAAATCGCAAAAATTATGGGAATTACAAAAGAAGGGCAAATTGTGATTATGGTTCACTGTGGAAGCCGAGGATTTGGCCATCAGATTGGGACAGATTATTTACGTCTCTTTCTTGATGTTATGCCGAAATATGGTATTGCCATTCTCGATCAAGAACTGGCGTGTGCGCCATTTAATTCTCCCGAAGGGCAGGATTATTATAAAGCCATGGCCTGTGCAGCAAATATGGCTTTTGCCAATCGGCAAGTTATTACGCATCAAATTCGCGAAGTGTTTAGTAACGTTTTTGGGAAAAGTGCAAAAGAAATGGAAATGAATTTAGTCTATGATGTTGCTCACAACATTGCTAAATTAGAAAAGTATGTTATTGATGGAAAAGAGAAAAAACTGTTAGTCCACAGGAAAGGTTCTACGAGGGCTTTTGGACCGCAGAGAGCAAAAGATTTACCAAAGGAATATAGGAAAGTAGGCCAGCCAGTAATTTTAGGAGGATCGATGGAAACGGGTTCTTATCTCTTAGTGGGAACAGATAGTTCAGACGAAACTTTTTCCTCTACAGCTCATGGTTCCGGAAGGACGATGAGCAGAATGGCGGCAACGAAGGAGTTTAGGGGCGAGCAATTACAAAAAGACATGGAACGCAGAGGTATTTATGTTCACGCCGTAACCATGAAAGGTTTGGCCGAAGAAGCGGGAAAAGCCTATAAAAACATTGATGCGATTGTTGATACACTTGACAAAGCAGGGATCACAAAGCCAGTAGTGGCCTTGAAGCCGATTGGAAACGTGAAAGGATGAACCACAAATTTTTTAAGGGAATTCAGATTTTAATAGGGAAAGGTGATGATTTATGAAAAAAATAGAAATTTTATTTGTAGTACTGGGTATTTTTTTAATTGTTTTGGGATGCGCAAAACAAGAGAAAATAGATGTGCAACCTAAAGTTGAACCGCAAAGTCCGGTAGTTAAGGAGACGGTAAAAGAAGAACCGACTAAAGCAGAAACTGCCAAAACTGAAGAGACAACTAAGGAAGAGACGACAGGGGCGATGAACGTAATTAATGTCGTAGGGGATAACTTTGAACCATCTGAACTAACGATAAAAGTAGGAGAGAAAGTAACTTGGAAAAATATGCGAGAAGGTAACGTGAAAAATATGCTTATCAAAGGAACGAAAAACTGTGTTAAGGTGCAAAGCAGAACTCTTAAACCTGGAGAAACATTTGAATGGACATTTACAGAATCGGGAAAGTGCGAGTACATTGATGCCATAACTTCTTTAAAAGTAGGTAAGGTTATAATTGAGGGATAAGATTCTTAGTTCTTTTTCTTTATTTTTATTGAGAAAAACGTACGTATTAAGTCTACTCTTTTATGGACAGTGCCAACTCGCCAAAGGGCTGTGTTCGGCCGCGGTATGTAGCTCACGATCCACCCACAGACTTAAATACGTACAGAAAAACGAAAAGTTTATATTAATTAATTTACCTACAGGGATTATGAAAAAAAGTATGGCTTTATTGTTCTGCTTAGCTTTTATCCTTAGTTTCTCTGCTCTCGCCCAGCAGGAAAAAAGTCCCTTTCCTATTGATGTGAAAGAAGGAACTGAACTTCCGGCCTTTGCCAAAGCGCTGTTTGGAAATCAAAGGGCCAATATCTACCTTTCTTCTGAAGGAAAAGAGATCGTTATGGGGATAGTAACGGAAAATGGCGTAATTACGCAAATCAAAGAAGGAGAAGTGGAAAAGCCAACCATAAAAGGATATGTTAGCCAAGAAACCATTGCTTCCATTTCCGCTTCCTCAAATCCACTGGCAGCGCTGCGCGAAGCCTTAGATAAGAAAGAGATTCGCTATGAAGTTTTGGGGATAGGAAATAAAATTAAGTTTTCTCTGATTTCATTTTTTGTAAAAATGGGGAGTTTATTTGCCAAAAGTATTGAAGAAGAGCCAGTTGCCGAGGCCGGATCAACGATCACGAGTTCTGTAGTTGTAGAAACTGAACCTGCTGTCGACGAAAGTAACGAAAGTAAAAATGAAACAGAAACAAAAGTTGAAGAAGTTCCACCATCAGAAGAAGAGCCTCTTCCAGAAGTACCGCGAAAAATAAAGCATCAAGTCATGATGACCTCTACTGGATTTGACCCCAGAATATTAGAGATTAAAAAGGGTGAAACGGTGGTATGGGAAGTAGTGCGGGAAGGAAGTATAGGAGTGGGAATGGTTATCGGCGTACGTAATTGTTTTGATGTCCGCAGCAAGAAATTTGACCCAGGAGAAAGATTTGAATGGACATTTACAGAAGTGGAAACATGTGTGATTGTTGACGGGATTATGAGTACTATGGATAGCAAGATTGTGGTGAAAGAGTAGAACTTTCTTCATTCTTTAATGAAGACAAATCCTTTTAAAATATAGGGATATTAGATGAAAATATGAATGGAACAACCACAATATTCCGCGTTTCAGGTATTGAGGTCCGCATTCATTACAGCTGGTGGATTATTTTTGTTCTTCTCTCTTGGAGTTTGGCAACCGCTTTTTTTCCCCTCCATTTCCCTGGATTGACGAAAATAGAGTACGGGGGTATGGGAATTATTTCAGCACTACTGCTTTTTTGCTCTGTTCTTCTTCATGAATTAAGCCATTCTCTCGTTGCGAAAGCAAAAAAAATCCAAGTTGAAAATATTACTTTATTCTTTTTTGGTGGAGTAGCCGGGATTACAACAGAGGAAATGAAGCCATCTACAGAATTTCTCATGGCTTTGGCAGGACCAGTATTTTCCTTCGTGTTTTCTGGAATTTCTTATGTGTTGTTTCTGGCAAAGATACAAATTTATATTACGACGATAGCGTTTTATTTATATCAGATTAACTTTGTGTTAGCTCTCTTTAATCTTCTTCCTGGCTATCCTTTAGACGGAGGACGGGCATTTAGAGCTTTATTATCGTATTATTACAAAGATCTCAAGAAAGCGACGAGGATTGCCGTGAAAGGAGGAAAAATTGTCGCGAGTTCCCTAATTATTTTAGGGATCTGGAGTTTTTTCACTAATTCAGGCAGTGGATTATGGTTTATTATATTAGGAGGATTTCTTTACTTTATTGCTGGACTTAGTTATGAACAAGTTATCTTACGAGAAGTATTAAAACCTATTCTTGTAGAAGAAGTTATAATCAAAAAATGTCCTGTAGTTGATGCGGAAATGAAGATAGGAGATTTTGTAACAAAGTTCCGTAAAGAAAATCAACAGGTTTTTTTTGTGAAAAGTAAGACCTTCCAGGGAATTCTTGAACTGGAAGATCTAGGGAATATTTCAGAGAAAATTAAAGAGGGAAGGAATGTGAAAACTCTTGCTAAACCATTAAGCGCCGTTCAAGAAATACAAAAAAAAGATACCGTTTATAATGCTCTGCAGAAATTATCTGAACAAGGAAGAAAGGCCCTTCCGGTTGTTGAAAAAGGAAAAGTAGTGGGAATCATCACCAGAGAAGCGATCCATAATCGCCTCCTTTGGGAATTAAAAATTCAAGGACAGAATCAAATTATTCAAAGAATAAAAGTTAAGAGATAATGCCTGTGTTTTCTATCTGTCTGAATGAGCATCAGCCTCTCTCTCTTTATTAAGTAAAGCATAAAAATAAGCCTCTGTTCTAAGCTTTTATGAACATAGTTGGCAATATTGCACTAGAGATTAAAAAAGAATTAAAAAAATATCTCGGACATATTTTTATTTCTCTCACGTCACGTGGCAATTCCGCCATAGAAGCAGCTCTTTCTCTTCTTCCTCGAGAAAGTACGATCATTATTCCTGAAGAAGGAGGATGGTTATCGTATAAGAGTGCTCCGCAAAAATTAGGGTTGAATGTAGAAGAAGTCTGTTGCGACAAGGCAAGAATCAGCCTCGAAGATCTACGGCAAAAATTTTCAAAAAAACAATATTCTGCGCTCCTCTACCAAAATCCCGGGGGGTATCATGCGAAACAGCCTATGAAAGAAATCTATGAATGGTGCTGCAAACATCAGTGTATAGTTATTTTAGATGGTTCCGGGAGCATAGGAACAGAACGGTGTGATGGAAGATTTGCCGATATCATTGTTGGAAGTTTTGGGAGATGGAAACCTGTTGATGCCGGAAAAGGCGGATTTATTTCTTGTAAAGATGAGAAGTTATTTGAAAAATTAAGAATCAAAGAATTTACTGATGAAGAGACCTTAAAAATTATTTGCGCCAAATTACAACAACTTCCAAAAAGATTAGAGTTTCTGCAGGAAAAAAGACAAAAAATAATGAAAGATTTAGATCATTTTAAAATTATCAATGAAAAAGAGGAGGGATTAGTTATCCTTGTTTCTTTTACAACTGATAATGAGAAAGAAAAAATCATTGATTTTTGTCAAAAAAACAAATTAGAGTGGACAGAATGTCCGAGATATATTCGATTGAATGAGAAAGCAATTAGTATTGAAGTAAAGAGAAGTTCTTCCTAACTGCTCTTTTCACTTCTGTGTTCACGGAGTGATTGGCTTTCAGAAAAACTAATTATTTTTCTTGTATATGCTCTAAAAAACGGCAGAGGCTGTCATCATTACTAAAAATTGCTTTTTCTCCATACCTAGTGTTGGAACCTTCGATAAGATCCCCTTGTATGAAAAATCGTGTGAAGACGCCAGCGAGAAAGATCCTCCCTCTCTCTTTTACAAAAAAAGGAGAACCACTTATTCCATTCATAGTTGGAATATAGGCATAGGTATATCTTTGTTGACGCGTTAAATCGTCAAAAGTCACCGTTCCTGTAACTGTAGTTCCCATCGCATCAATACGAAAGTCGGAGGGATATTTTTCTCTTAAAACGTTAAGTTTTTTCTGGCTGCTTTCTAACAACAAAGGAAAGTAAAATACCTTCTGGCCTTCGATGGTGCTAGCAATATCCACAAAATAACGGGAAGACTGCAGAGAAAAATCATCGGACCTAAACAAAACTAAATCATCTTCTTTATAAGATGCTAAAAGATGAGCACGATATGGAGTACCTTCCCAAAATCTTGGTGCTAATTTATAGAATGTAGTTTCATCACCAATCTTTTTTTTGTCAAAGCAGTGTTCGACAGAAAGAATGTACCCATTCCCAATATGAAATCCATGACAGGTCTGACTCGACATCACATTTTCTCTTATAACGGTAAGGGAAGGAGATAATTCTTCTTTTGCGGAGAAAACGGAAGAACAAGGTGTTATACTGGCGGTATCTTCTAGCCTTAGCGTTTCTCTTTTAAAACTACAACTTCGTAGAGAATCACAACTTTGCACGACCGCAGCTAAACCTAAGGCAAGCACGGTTCGAGTAAGATTCATTGAAGAGTGCTTAAGGGTCTCTCTTTTATAAACTAAATGACTGATTTATAAGTCAAACTGAGGATATTTCTAATCACGATGATCAAAAACTAAAATTATTTAAACCAGCAGCATCATTCCTATTCTTAATATGCCTTTACGTATCCCAGAATCAATGAAAGAATGTCTATACTTCACAAATAGAGGAGACGTTCTCGCCTGGGTGTATCGCAAGGAATGTCCGAAATGCCATAAAGCGAAGATGGGCAAGCCAGTAGATTCTAAAGGAAGCGTGAAAATAAGGGCAAAGGAATATGAATGCCCTGCCTGTAAATATCAGGAAACCAAAGAAGCCCATGAGGATAGCGTACAAATTCAAACCGTGTATACGTGTCCCAAATGTCAGAAGAAAGGAGAAGCTACCGCACCGTATAAAAGGAAATCGTACCGAGGAGTGCCTTCTTTTATTATCAAGTGTCAGCATTGTGGAGAAAAAATTCTCTTGACAAAGAAGTTGAAGGAACTGAAAAGCAACGAAGACAGAAGAACGAAAGAAGATAATTAATGATCTGCGTAGAGATTGGCTCCAATTTGTGCGAGGAATTAAAACATGAAAATGCATCTACTAGTGATGTTTCTCGTACTTTTATTAATTATTAGTTGTGCTCTTCCCGAGCTGATAAAAGATAAAAAGGCGACGGCTGTTGATGACGATGCAAGTCAAAAAGCATTGACAGACGAAGAACTACTCCAGAAATATCCCGATACGTTAGATGAAGCCTTGCAGGAAGTAGAGATGCTGGAATAAGAGATAATTTATTAAATTCTTTTTTTACATTCTGAACATATTCCCGTAACATCGATCTGAAAATGACAAATCTCTTCATTCGTGATTTCTTTAAGGAAATGAACGTTTTTTAATGGGAGATGTTTCTTTTCGCCGCATCGTTCACAGATGAAATGGATATGATTGTTTTTATTTTGAGAGTAAATTTTACGGTTTTCACAAAGATAAGAGTGAATTTCGCCTCTATTCTCGAGATCATTGAGAAAGCGATAGACGGTAGCAATCCCAAGATGAAGATCACTTTTAAGAATCTGGTGATGAAACTCTTGAGCATCGAAAAAAGAAGTTATTTTGTAGAGCTGATCATACATCTGCTTTTTCTGTTTAGTAAGTCTTAGCATCTTATTGATACTGAGAATCAGTAATATTTATAAGTTGTTTGATTCTTCTGGAGAATATGCCTGTTTTACTGTATACTTTAGTGAGTGTAGTTATCGTCTCCATTTTTTCCCTCGTTGGGGTTACAGCTTTATTATTCAATAGAAAGTCGCTTGAGAAATTTTTGTTGGTTCTCGTCAGCCTTTCGGCAGGGACCTTATTAGGGGGAGCAGTTTTACATCTTTTGCCTGAAGCAATAGAACAGCAAGGGAGTTTTACCATCAGACTAGGGCTCTTAACCATTTCGGGAGTATTGGTATTTTTTCTTATTGAACGATTCATTCACTTGCAAAATACCTGTAAGATACGGCCGCAACTGCCTCACAAACATTTGGCGGAATACCCACTAATTCATGAGTCACACAAAAAACATATCGGAATTTTAAATCTTCTCGGCGATGCTTTGCATAATTTTAGTGATGGGATCATTATTGCTGTAAGTTACTTTGTGAGTATTCCTGCGGGAATTGCCACGACCATAGCGGTTATTTTACATGAAGTGCCGCAGGAAATTGCTGATTTTGGAGTTTTATTGTACTCTGGATTTTCTAAGGGAAAAGCGTTGTTGTTAAATCTGGCTTCTGCCGGAGTAGCTGTCGTTGGAGCTATCGTGGGAATAGCAATAGGAAGCGGTTCAGCAAAATTTATTTCTGTGATCTTGCCATTTGCCGCGGGAGGATTTCTGTATATCGCAGGCACTAATTTATTTCCCGAGTTGCATAAAGAATGCAGTTGGAAAGAGTCTGTAATTCATTTCATTGCGCTTCTGGCAGGAATTGGCATTATGGTGGCATTGTTAGGACTCAAATAAAGAATTTTGATATTGATTATTGTTTTGTAACTTAAGATATTGGATTATGAAGATTTCCAAAAAGTTTTTATAAGATTCATCGTATTGTTGTGCCTCTGGGCCTGTAGTCTAGCCTGGACACGCGGCAAATCTGCGATTTGCGGGTTTGCAGGCGCTGCAAAGGACGGCGGGCTTCGGTAAGTTGATCTTGCAGATACCCGCAAACCCCGGTTCGAATCCGGGCAGGCTCAGTTTTTCCTTAGAAGAGAGGTTACATCCTCTAACTTACATTAGGGTGTTTCTTTAGAAAAACTTTATTAAGTGGTTGTTTCTCCTTATGCGAAAAGCAGGTGAGAAAACAATGGAAAACAAAATTATTCTTATCAACCAATCTGTCGCTATTTTGTGCGATGGAAATAATATTGAGCGTAGCATTCATGAGGATTCAGGAAGCGAGTCAACGATGGTTAATTTTGACAAACTTATTCCAAAGCTATTAAATGGGAGAGGATTAAATCGCTTAATTTATTTTCGTGAAGGGAAAAATATTTCTTCCAAGCTGGCAGAGCGTCTGCATTCTCATTATTATGGTTCTGTCGTAGCCTGCCATAAAAGTGCCGACATTCCATTATCAATTAAAGCCACACAATTAGCATCAAAAGTTGATACCATTATTATCATGTCCGGGGATTCTGATTATTTAGACTTAGTACAGCACTTGAAATCGGAAGGAGTTAGGGTGGAAATTGCCGCAGTGGAGAGAACGACGGCCCGAGCTTTAGTAGAAGAGGCAGATTATTTTCACCCTATAACGAAAGATGACTGGTTTGAATATACACCTTCAGGTGGATTAGGAAGAAGAAGTAGTCGACGGTAAAGATTTTGAGTTGAGATTATAATAAGAAAAAAAAAGGAGAAATTTTTCACAAATATTTTATAAACGTAAAGGAGAGACGTTAAATTATGGCACACCAAATCGATTACAAAATTCAAGGCGATGATATGCAGTTAGTAGAGATTGAACTAGATCCGAAAGAAGGGGTCAGAGCGGAAGTAGGAACGATGTTATATATGGAAGAAAAAGTGGAGATGCAGACCTCAACAGGAGGAGGATTATGGAAAGGCTTTAAGCGGATGTTGACGGGAGACAGTTTCTTTATTTCCTCATTTATGAACAATGGTACGGGAAAAAAGCATGTGGCTTTTGGTGCGCCGTATCCTGGAAAGATTGTTCCGCTAGACTTAAAAAGGTCGGGAGGAAAATTTCTCTGCCAAAAAGATTCCTTTCTTTGTGCGGCGGAGGGAATTGATATTGACATTGCGTTTACCAAGCGCTTAGGTGCAGGTTTATTTGGCGGGGAAGGTTTTATTTTGCAGCGATTGTCCGGAGATGGTTTAGCTTTTATTCATGCCGGGGGAACGGTTATAGAAAGAACTCTAAAAACAGGAGAAGAGTTACGTGTTGATACTGGTTGCATTGTTGGCTTTGAAGAAAAAGTCGATTATGATATTCGCTTTATTGGTGGATTTAAGAATGCCCTTTTTGGGGGGGAAGGTCTTTTTTTAGCGATGTTGCGAGGTCCAGGAAAAATATACCTGCAAAGTTTGCCATTCTCGCGGTTAGCAGATAGAATTCAGGCCGCAACCTGGAAAAATAGAGAAGAAAGAGGAGGAATTGCCGGAATTGGAGAGAGCGCTTTAGGAGGAATTTTAGGCGGGGATAGGAAATTCTAGCTTCTCAACATTAATTTTTCTACATCTTCAATAGTAGCTATTTCAATCAGTTTCAGTCTGTATTGTGATTCTATTTCTTTTTGCATATCTACTACTTTTGGCACGTATTTTGTATTATACACTGTTCCTCCTTGAAACGGTTTCTTTTCCACAACTTTTTCATAATATTGAAGTTTTGTTTGTCCTGTTGGAATGAGAAACGTCGTATAGCCGGCATCGGCAACCGCTTTGGCTTTCTCCAGAATTCCTCCCACTGGACCTATAGAACCATCTGGATTAATAGTACCAGTAATGGCGATATTTTCTTTAATTTTTTTGTCGGTGAGGGCAGCAATGGCCGCGATGGCGGTCGCAGCACCGGCAGAGCCTCCGCCCACAACATTACCGAGTATTTCATATTGAAGGACAAAATCTTTATGAGGAGAGTATTGTTCTGTTCTTACTTTTGCCAAGGTAATGGCGATATTAGCACTATATTGCAAGTCTGGCTCTAAGAAAGGATTCGTCGCAATAAGAACATTTGAATTTCCCGGAATGAGTTTTAAGGTAAGCTTCCCTATATGCCCTTGCTCACCAACTTGATCAACAGCAACGATGGGAACGGTTTTGGTAATGACAAGAACATCAGTTTGGTCTAGATCAGAGATAGTTGCCGTCACAGGATTTTGAAATTCAACGCTCTTCGTGAAAAGGAAATAATGAGCATAGAAAGAAGAAGTCAGAATAAGGCCTAGAAGAAAAGCAAGAAAATATCCTATTGGATTGGTGAAAGTTGATTTTGTTTTCATTTGTTTCAACTTCCTGAAGATTTTTTCCTACTTTTTATAAACTTTTCTGAATTTATTATTTTTAAGTAGTAAAATTATCTTTTCATGACCTTCTTAAAGATCAGGGAGTCAGACCCTCTTTCATGTCTGAAGAAAGATCATTTCCCATTCTACAGTATGATAAAAGCCATTACCTCCTGGCTGTTGCCAGAAATGGACAAGATCTCAATGAAATAGAACAAAGATATATCCCTTCAGAAGCAAGGCGATTATTTTCTTCCGAATGTGTGGCTGGATCTCTTATTCAAAGAATAAACTTTACTGAGCCTGATAACTTTAAAAAGAAGGAAAAGCGTAAAGTAAGGGTGTATGAATTTCCTGGAGTGGTGGGAACGGCAATACATTACTTTTCTCAAATTTCGAGGAGAGGGCGCTTCTTTTCTCTGTGGAGAAATCTCTGTTTTGTCATTGCCGTGCGCTCGCATAGAGAAGGAAAAATGAGAGGCTATGTGCGATTTGAAGACCAAAGAGCGGAGAGAGCGATTAAGAAATTTAAGAATGCAAACGAACTTTCTCTTCTAGAACAGGAATGTCTAGTAAAAAATCTTTCCCAACATCATCTTATTGATCCAGAACAATGGAGTGGAGGCCGGTTTAATCCATTAGAAATCTATTGTTCTATTGAAGTTCCTTCTTTGAATTACATTTTAGGTGCGAAAGGATACAGAGAATGGCGATTTGTTAACACGACAAGAACATCCTCATAACATTTATATAAATACACAACTATTATTCTAGTAAATGGTCCTAGAAAAACTCAGTGATTCATTAAAGAACACCTTAGCAAGGATCACCAAAGCTATTTTTGTAGATGAAAAACTTATTAATGAATTAGTGAAAGATCTGCAACGTGCGCTTTTGCAATCTGATACCAATGTCCAATTGGTCTTAGACTTAAGTAAGAAAATTAAAGAGAGAGCAAAGGAAAATCCCCCTCCAGGGATTACGAAGCGCGAGCAGCTCATTACCATTGTCTATGAAGAGCTGACAAATTTCTTAGGAAAAGAAGCTAAAGAAATAAGAATTAATAAAAAGCCAACACAAATTATGCTGGTGGGCTTGTTTGGTTCGGGAAAAACGACCACCGCAGGAAAGTTGGCAAAGTTCTACAAAAAGCGGGGGTATAAAGTGGCGGTACTTCAAACGGACACTTGGCGACCCGCGGCCTATGATCAGTTAGAACAAATTGCCCAACAAGTAGGAGTGGACTTTTTTGGCATAAAAAAAGAGAAGGATGCCGTGACCATTTACAAAACTTTTGAAGAGAAGCTGAACCTTTATGATGTCGTAATTATTGATACGGCGGGAAGAGATGCGTTGTCTGATAACTTGATACGGGAATTAAATGAAATTAATGCCGCCAGCGAACCAGAGGAACGCCTCTTGATTATTTCTGCGGATATTGGACAGGCGGCGCAAAGGCAAGCTCACGCTTTTCATGATGCCTGTAAAGTAACTGGAGTTGTGGTCACGAAGTTAGAAGGGACGGCAAAAGGGGGAGGAGCATTGTCAGCGTGTGCGATAACCGAGGCGCCAATTTGTTTCATCGGTGTGGGAGAAAAAATTGATGACCTGGAGATGTTCCATCCGCAGCGTTTTGTGGGAAAACTTATCGGTATGGGCGATTTAGAATCATTGTTAGAAAAAGCGAAAGAAGTTATTTCTGAAGAAAAAGCCGAGAATATGAAAGAGAAATTTCTCAAGGGAGATTTTAACCTCACGGATTTGTATGAGCAAATGCAATCTCTGAAAAAAATGGGATCATTCCAAAAGTTAGTAGAGATGCTCCCAGGGATGGGATCATTGCAATTGCCAAAAGAATTACTGGACGTGCAGGAAGAAAAATTAGAAAAATGGCGGCATGCCATGGATAGCATGACTAAAGAAGAATTAGAGAATCCAGATATTATGATCGCAGAACGGATTGACAGAATTGCGGCAGGATCAGGGGTGCAGATAGGGATCGTACGAGAGTTATTGAAACAGTATCGGCAATCTAAGAAAATGATGAAGATGTTTAAAGGCGAAGGGGATATTGGTAAATTAATGAAAAAGATGCAGGGGAAAATGCCCAAAGGAATGGGAATGTGAAGTTTTTACTTTTTTAATCATATGGAAAAAGATCTTTGTTTTGGTTTAATTTTAGAAACTACCGTGGAAAGCTCTACATCCATAGCTTCTATTAAACGTCGAATAAGTGGATTGCCAGTAGTAATGGCTTCAACGAGCGTAGGAACTTCATCACATTTAAAGATAGCATACTGGTTATCAGCAGAGATAAAGAGATATCCTCCCGACCTGAGCACTTTTTGTACATATCCTAAGATCTTTCTCCCCTCTTTGACAGGCATTATTTGATCTTCAATAGCAAAAGCTAAATTATTCATCATAAAAATGCCATCAAAGAAATGTTGAGGATAATATACTTGAGGACAATAACCATCACCAACTAGAAAGTCGGCAGAAGGGCATTGCTTTCGAGCCTTTATTAGGGCTTCTGAATTTAGGTCTATTCCGTAAAGCTTCGCCCTGGGAAATAATTCTTGAAGTTCGGCAGAAGTGATACCAATACTGGGTCCAATTTCCAGAATGGTCTCTAAATTAAATCGAGATACGCCTATTCCAAATGTTCCAACAACCCTTTCGCTCTCTGTATAGGTTCGCGTCCCAAAGGCAAAAATTCCTTTTGGAACATGAAAATAAACAGAGATTTATTTTCAGTACTGAAATGTGATATTTTTCACATTTCATGAATCCCCTTTTTGCTAGATCTTAATTGGCGAGAAGGCTCACAGGTCGATGCTAAAGCCCCAGACTTAATACATACGATTAAAAAATTAAGGAAGTCATTTCTCCAGAAGTTTCATCGCTCGTTCATATAAAGGAGCGAGAAACTCTGGATCGAATCGGTCATATAATTTGTTGTCTTTTGGTTTCTCAAATGGAACAGTGGTAATATCAAATTCAGAAGGATGGCCTATTCTCGTAACTCCCGGAGCATTGGCAATAGCAGCGATAGCCGCGATGATGTTTTCTTCTATGGTAAGAGGTCTTTTTTTTCCTTGTAGAGATTTACGATGATCAACAAAGGCATCCCAGACTTGTTGCGAAGTGCAGAAATAGCCCGATTCTTGCGCAGTCGATTGTATACCAACAATGGTGAGGGGAGTGACATCGGTGCTTTGTTCAATAACATAAATTCTTGTTGAGGAATAGCGGTCTTTGGGAAATCTTTTCTCAAGAGGTGGATTAGAGATGAGAACAGCTTCCAGAGCTCTTGGCCTTAACGAATTTATATGAAAACTTTCAGTAGCAACAGGATCGCCAAGACAGTCAGCAAATACTTGAGCTAATCTCTCTCCAGGAGGAAGAATGTTTTTATTCCTTTCAGGATGACGTGAGGCGTAAGTCCTAATAGCATCCAAAGGTTGAAAACCTTGCCATTCAGTACTATGAAGGGGATATAAAGTATCAGAACGATCGCCAAAAAGGACAAAGTATTGAAACTCATTGAGTGGCTCTATTTTGTCTGGAGCAAGGATGGTTCTTTGTGAAGAATAAACTCTTCCTTTTACAGTGTCAGGAATAGGTCTGAGAGTAACCACAACTACTTTTCCTGTGGAACAATCATCAATGACGAGAAGGGGAGCCTTTGCATTGTCTTCTTCCGTAAGCTTACGGGTAACTTCACTAAAAACCCTTCTTTGATTATTGATGTAGTCCCAGGCATCTTGTCCAGGTGTATCCATTGTTACTTAACCCTCCACGGTTCAAATTTTTCTAGATGTTCTTTAAATCGACGATGTTGAAGTTGGGGATTGATAGCGGCGAATTCTGCCTCCCATTTTCCTGCGAGTAATTTTTGAGCTTCATCCCTGGGGATAAGGTATTGTTGTACTCCTTCCTTTGTGAGAGTCATTAACTGATATCCCAGTCCACCGCTAAAAACATCGCTTGCTGGTCCACAATTGATGATCTCTAATCCCGCAATCATGGCAACTTCTTTTGGAAATTTTAGTTTGGGAAGAGCATCATATTTCTGTGCAGTGCTGACAATATGAGATTTCATTCTGGCTAAAATCTGTTCTTCTAACTTGAGAGCGGGTGAATGCATATAGACTTTCCCTGAACCAAGAACTTGTACTAAACCGTGCGGCCAGGCCACGCCACTGTCGCCAACCTCCGCAATTTCCGCTTGATCTGTTTCAGGATCGTATGCCGCGAGGACAAAATAAGCTTCATCTTCGGGAGTCATAACTTGACGAAGTATTTCTCCCACTTCTGAAGGAGGGATAGGTCTTAGCCCATGAAGAGATTTCCATTTTCGAATTTCTTCACCGGCTCTTTCTTTTCCAATTATAATTCCTTCAATTGACCCGGTTCCTGCCAAGAGAACTCGTTCATCTCCAACCTGATAAATTTTAGTTTCGGAAGCAGACGATCTACGACTGCGCTCGCTCGTAGCTTGCAAATCAGAATAGATTAAAGCTCCTCCAGGGAATACGATGCCACATAGTGAGGTCATGTTATAACTCCAAGGCTTCTAAGCCCGGCATTTGCCGTTTTAATCTTCGCGCGTCTCTATAAAAGTCTTGCGCTTGTCGTATCAAAGTTCTGGAACCGGCATCGGTCATGACTTTATTAACCGCCAGGTTTAAGAGTTTAGGAGTAATAAAGTATCCACGCTTTTCAAATTCTGCTTTAACATACACTCTCTCCTCGGTTGTTACTTTACTTAAATCAAATTCTCCATTTTCATCTCGCACATATGATTCAAGACCTGCAAGAATTCGGGGATGGCGTAAATCCATTTCTTTAAGGAATTTCTTTTCAATAACATCAACGGGCTTTCTCAGAAGATCACCCGTTGCTCCGGCCATTCTATTCCCCACTTTGTAACATTCTTCCAAAGTAAGAGAGTCGTCAGTCGGCAATCCTCTTCCCGCAAAGTCATACAGTAAATTGGCACGATCCTGCCCATTGAGTTCTCCGACAATGAAGACGTGATATCGTCTCATCATTGGTTCTTTAATTCCTTTGATATCATTAAGGGCAACCAGCAAAACGACTCCCTCATAAGCAATAGTGCCATCCAAAAGAGCCTGGATTTCGGCAATAACTTGGTTATGGGTTTTTGCCCCATGATCGCCATATACTTTTGCTAATAAGTGTTCTCCTTCATCGATGCCAATAACGACAGTTTTTCTTGTCTTCATATGCAAGTCATGGGCTAGCTCGAATACTCGCCGTGGGTTTTTTTCCGTTTCATTCATCCAGGCCGTGCCAAGATCAGCTCCTCGAGCTTCAAGATAGATAAATCCTTCACGTAGAGGAATAGTACGCATAACTTCGGTCTTTCCGCTGCCAGGGGGTGCCCATAACATGAAATGGTTTCGCTCATTTTCTTTTCCACGGAGAATTTTGGCAATGGCCGGGTATTTTCGTGTTTCCCTCACTATGGCATCAAGATGTTCCTGCACATCGTGAAAACCACTGCCACGTATTCGATCGATAGAAACAGTTTTGGGAGGGTCCATGGGATCAAGACGTATTGCTCCTAGTGATTCTTCATCACTCTGTGATGTACAGCGATAGAATGTTTTCTGTTGTTCTTCCTTTTCATTCTGTCTCGCCCGTAATTCGAGAATAGAATAAGCTACTTTTAATGCTGCTTTCATTCTTTTTTCATCAAATCTCTTTCGCTCGGAAGGGCTTGGTTTCGTTACAGGAGATTTAATCTTCGCTAACTCTTCAAGAGAGTCGATAATCATGCGGTACGCGGTGTCTCTGAGCCCGAACTCAAATAATTCTCTTTGAGTAGGCTTTTTCTTTGGTCGTTGATATTCAATACCGTTAAAGTCTATCTCCAGAATCTTTTCACAAAGATCAGTAATAGAGGGAACTTTATCTTCCTCGCTTCCTTGATAAGGCCGTCCTTCCATAATATGTGAATGTTGTTCTTTATACTCTCTGGCAATAGGCTGCATGGCATTTAAGTGAGCATGGAGTTTCTGTATCTCTCTGATGGCATAACGCACGGTTCTGTTAGCATCTTTGACAAAAGGAAAAATTTCAGGAGAAGTAAGGTAGGCAAGAAATCGAGCTGCATTTCCAATTTTATGATCTGGGACATTCCTAAAGAGAATGTGCCCGTCGATGTCTTCAACTCCTGGCAATTTGTCATAGATTACTTCCGCAATGGAGGTAAGCGACGGCGAACCAATAATTTTTTGCCCATGTTGTTGATGTTGTGCAGCCATTGATTCGTATTGGTCTTGTAAAGCTTTGTAAATTTTGTCACCAACTTCGTCTGCGCTCTTAAATAAAGCACTGACAGCTTCCACATTAGTTCTAAAATTTGCACCAACTTTTTGTAGCGCTTCAAGTTCTGCGGTGGCATTTCCTCTTTTCTCAGCCAAGCTTTCTTCATCGTATTTTTCCGAGTCAAAGAAAGTGTCAAAAAGATCGAGTTCATGAATTTCTCGAGGATTGGCAACAGCGGTGAGAGCATGCTCTACTTCTTCTTCCTCATCTACCTGAACCTTGCCTACAAGACTATTATAAGCTTCTCGCAATATTTCTTGAATTCCAAAAAGTAAGCTTAACGTATTGCTATATTCCGATTCTTCAGGACCGGAGATCATAAGGTATTCAAAAGCCTCTTCATGGTGAGAGGTGGATTCAGATAAGCCCAAAACTCTTTGATCTCTTTTGACTTTTTCAAGACGGGCTCTTTCTCTTTGAAGTTTTCTTTCCAGGGAAGAAAATTGCCTTGCGGAAGTTCTCATGACATTTGAAATTAACCTAAAAGGGGCATTGGCCTCATCAAAAGCATCGCGAGGGCGAGAAATCTTGAGAGCCATAACGGTTATTTTTGAAAGTAAAAGCTATATAAAAATGATCGTTACTTTTTTTTCCCTTTATGAATAAAATCAACTAATGATCCTGCTTTTTTTTGTTTAATGTGGCTTTAAATGCCGCAAAGTGAAAATTTTATTTGGAAGGGCGTTCTTCTCGAAAACCACAGTTTTTACAGTATTTTACAAGAAAAAGGCCATCGGGGTATTTATGCTGGCCTTCATGGAGTTTTTCTTTACATTCAGGGCAGTGAATGAGCATGGAGGAAAGGTTAATAAGTTTCTTTTTATTTCTTTTGCCCCATGACGGAACTTATTTGGGACTTTAACGAGTTTATGTCCAGGGACTTTAAATCTTTAGCTATGGGTTTAACCCCTTCTGGGCATATCCATTTAGGTTTTCTTACAACCTTGGCGTGTGCTTTTATGTACATTCGAGAACATCCAAAATGTCACCTTATTATTACAAATGTAGAGAATTCACTGGCTTCAGATTATGAAAAATATAACGGGGTTCCACTACGCTTTCAATTTCTTGAAGAAGGAGGGCTGATCATCCCTAAAGATTATGAACAACTAAAAAAAAGAAATGCGGCTGCTTCCGTTGTTCATGGTGAAGTAACGAGTCTCATTTGGAAATTAGCGCAAATCTTTGATAAGAGAACAAAAAAGGAGTTAGAACTCGTGAAAAGCGCCTTTATCCCACCTCAACATAAGAAATGGTTGGAACTCAAAGAAAACAAAGTATTACATGTCTTTGGAACGCAGATTTATATTTATAGTTTTATTCGTGTTTTAGAACGAGATCGCCCTTTTCGCAATAATCTGATCCGATACTTGGTTAGTTATCCTTTCGCACAAATTGTGGGACCCCTCGCTGGAATTCTTCCCAAAGTAAAAAATTTTAGCAACACGATACAAATTAAAGCCAAAGAATATCAAGCAAAATGTTTTTCCGTACCTGTTCGTCTTTATTGTCCTAATTGCCATAACCTCTGTCCCGACTGGGCGGTTGTTGTATTAGGACATCCTTACCATCCTGGTCCAACTTTCGCAGCACGGTGCAAGAATCTTGGAGAATGTCCTCGCGCAGATATGCATTCGGGATATGATGGTTATGTCTATCACTCTTTAGGAGATGCGCTGGATATGGCAGAATTTCATTTTATGTTAGATCCCATGCGAGATTTCTTTCAACCATTTCTCGTTGATTGTCATATTTTTGGAGGAGATTACTTTCAATTAACTTATACGCGCTCCGGAGTAACAGCAGTTGATAAGATTAAACTTATGTTTGAATTTCTAGAGCAATCAACAGGCCAATCGAAGTTTATTTTTGGAGGGCCATTGATAACCATAAATGGAATGAAAATGTCTAAAAGTGGGAAAGCTTTTAATATTAAAGATATAGAAAATTTGCGAATGGTGTTTCAGAATATCGTAACAAAACTAGAAGAATTCAGATCACAATCATTTCCCAACGGAATTAAAATCGAATATACAGATATTATTAAGAAAGCAGCATAGGGTAGAGATTCTTTTTAGGAAGTGGCAAAAAATGGTGAATTCTTCCATCACGAACAGCAAATAATGCTAACCGAGGAAAATTGGTATGTGATTCGAGAAGAAAATAAGGAATGCACCGAGCGATAACGAGGGATAATTCTCCGTAAAGAGGTTCATCCTCAAGACCGTCTCCTTTACGTTCGTGTGAGTCTAACGTTCGCTGAATGCAATCACGACGTGGATCACTTCCCTGTAAACCAAGTAACGAGACAAGGTTGCGTTTTATTTCCCTCGGTGATCTTAGGTTTACATCAGGAATTTCAGGTAAATCACAGATTATTCTTATTAATCTTTGAAATTCATCATGATCATGAAAAATGTGATAATCTTCTTGAGAAGCATGATACTGTTGGATGACATGATCAGTTTGAGGGGCATGTTGTCGTAAGCGACTTTGAAGAGAACCATCATACCTAAATGCAAGTTTCATTTCTTAGCTTTAATGTTCTTTATTTATAAAAGTTTCTAAATCAGAACAACTAAATAGTAGTAAATTTCATATCTCAATGATTTTCCCTGTCTTTCCGACATTAATTACTTTTGTTTTTCCAATCGTATCTTCAACGCCATGCGACTCGTGAATATGGCCGCAAATATGTACGTCTGGCTTGAATTCCTCAAGAGCTTTTCGTACCCCAGAACTGCCGCTAAACATACCCAAGCCTAAAATACTGTCGCTAGGCTGAATGTGGGTAACCATAATTTTCTTTTTGACTTTTCCTAAGGAATCATGAGCTTTCTTAAGGGTATCAAAGAAGTCTTGTTCTGTCAGTTGGTGAATGCCAATATCTGCATAACCGCAGCCGAAAATGCCCACGTCTCCTTTCTTAAGGACACAACCATGAAGATTTTTGGCACCATATTTATCAACAAGAAACCCCATTTCAGCCAATCCTTCATGATTGCCTGGAAGAACGGCTACTTCTAGTCCTTTCGCTTTAAAAGGGCCCACGAGACCTTCAATATTCCCTTTATGGTCAACAATATCCCCGGCTAAGATAACTAAATCTACCTTTTCTTCCGCACCTTTCTTAGCCATTTCGTGAATAAATGATTTATCCCCATGCACGTCACTTACAGCAAGAATTTTCATTAGGCATTTGAAGGGGAACCACTATATAAATCTTTCTATTTTGTTATTATCGAGTGGTGAATGATTATTACTTTCTTCCTACAATCCTTACCCACCCATGGTTAGCATTCACTTCAACCTGCATACCATCTTTAAGGACTTGCGTGGCAATTTTCGTGCCAATGATACAAGGAATACCTAATTCCCGTGCTACAATAGCGGCATGACAGGTTACTCCGCCTTCATCGGTGACGATCGCCGCGGCTTTTTTCATGGCGGGAATGTAATCCGGCCTGGTCATGACGGCAACTAAAATATCTCCTGGATTTATTTTTTCTATTTCCGTCACACTTTTAACAACTTTTACTATACCACTTACTTTTCCCAGGCAAGCGGTCAAGCCACGGAAATCGTCTACATCGGAGAGATTAGTGTCGCCAAGAATAGTCCTCTTTACATTATCCGCTTCTACCCTGGTGACACAATCATGTCCTTTCAAATCCCAATACCAAGCACTATTTTTCATACGTTCTTGGAGTATTTCTCGTGAGGGCTTATGCTTAAAGGCTCGGCTAACTTCTCTGGGACTGAGATACTTTAATTCAAGAGAAGCTAGTCCTAAACGTCTTCCAATTTCATTAAGAATCAGAGTAAAGTCATGAGCATTCCAGAAAGTTGATTTTTTGCGCTCATCCTGCCAAGAGGTAAAATCCTCTGAAATGGTAATGAGAAGTTTGACCTCTTCAGGCAAAATAATTTTTTTAAGAAGCTCTTTTTTCTTT
This sequence comes from Candidatus Woesearchaeota archaeon, assembly GCA_018303445.1. Lineage (GTDB taxonomy): Archaea > Nanobdellota > Nanobdellia > Woesearchaeales > GW2011-AR9 > JAGVYE01. The sequence continues at coordinate 14,624 of JAGVYE010000031.1, read as the reverse complement.
CTCTGATTTTCCTGAGGCGTGGTTTCAATTTTATGGATTTCTTGTTCAATGTCGATACGAAGATTAAAAATTTTATGAATTTCTTCAGCAAAGTAAGCAGCATCGAGAATTGTGGCAGTAACATAATTATTATGAATCCAAAAATATTTTTTCTGATGTTGTTCTAAGAGTTTCTTTTTTTGGGCTGGATTTTTCTTGATACGCAGAGCTTTTTTCAGTAAACTTACTTCTGCTTCATTTATGAAAGAAAGATTGATAGGAGCAGTAAGAATGGAGAAGACCTCTGTTAATTTCATGCTATTTTTGAGAGATGATTTTTCATACACTTTCTTAATTTTCTCTGCCAAAAGTTCGTCTGTACCAAGAGCAAAGCCATCGATGGTTGAACTAGAAGTGTTTTTATTAAGAGCAAGTTCAAGCAAATTATCATGAAGTGTGGCCAGTTCAGAATCTGAAAGTATGGTGAGATTCATTTTTCTGATTTCTGTACACTTTTGGTAGAATTTTTCCGTATCTTTCTTCCAGGCAGTGATAAAGTCCTTGCTTACTTTAGGATTCTTTTTCCCTAATTTTAAGAGAAGAGAGGAGATTCGTTTAATGTCCTCCATTTCGATGTACCAATCGGCTTTGCCATGTTCAAAGAAACAGTAATGAACATAATTATGAGTTCCTTGTTTTCTGGACTCATCACGGATTTCCGCTTCAGCAATAAGGTGCAATAAGTAAGGAGACCCATCAAAACGTTGATGATACCATTTCTTCCCTTTCCAGCGTAGAAGATTCTGCTTGAGTAAACCAGGGATGAATTTCATAAGTTTCTGATATCGGAGAGATATTTATTCTTTTTGCTTATTTTTGCAAATTTGAATAAATTTTTATTGCAGTGTCGTAATCGGCCTAGACTGTGTGATATAGAACTTTCCTTTCTCATAAGCCCATTCAATATCGCAGGGAAAGCCATAATGCTTCTCTATGTTGATAATTAATTTAGACAATTCGAGAATTTGTTCATTTGATAATTTTTGTTTCCCCCCTTCCTTTGAAGAGAGTTCTTTCCATTCATTACCACCTTTCTCTTTTCTATAGAGGGCTCTTTTTTGTTCTGAAATATTAACGTCAAAGATTTTCATTTGTTTTTTTTCTACGACATAACTGTCTGGTGTTATCTGCCCGGAGACAATAGATTCGCCTAAACCAAAACCAGCTTCAATGATAAGTTGATTACGATCCTGAGTTACAGGATGGACAGAAAAAGCAATGCCCGAAATTTCGCTATTAACCATTTTTTGTACAACGACAGCGACGGAGATCTGTTGATCATGCAAGCCTTTTTCAAAGCGGTAAAAGATGGCTCTGGTGGTAAAGAGGGAGGCCCAGCATTTCTTGACATTTTCCAAGAGATTTACTTGGGTAGTGTTCAGAAACGTGTCTAATTGTCCTGCCCAGGCGGCGGCAGAACTATCCTCTGCGGTAGCACTAGAACGAACGGCAACGAGTTTTAATTTCAGATCTGAAAATGATTTTATAATTTGTTCCGCTATTTCTTCTGGCATTTTTTTACTCATAATAATCCCTTTAATCTTTTCTGAAGCATTTTCAATAGTATGAACTTCTTTATGGTCGACAGAATGGAGAGTAGCATCGATGTCTTCTTTTATGCCTGTTTTATCGATGAATTGGTCAAAGGTTGCGGATAAGATCACAAAACCAGGAGGAACGGGAAAGCCGGCATGGGTCATTTCCCCAAGAGAAGCGCCTTTACCACCAGCAAGGTCCACGTTCTTCTTTGTAATGGCAGTAAAAGGACGAATAAATTCCATTCCCTTAAGACCAGACGAGGGATTTAAATATTTATTCCTTTTTTTGTTAATTTCTCACCAGTAATTAATCAGAAAAATATTTAAAACCAATCATTTCCTGATAGAGGATGCCTCCTGCTGAATATTATGTTGACAGAATTGAAGAAGGGCTGATTCCTGGCCTTGCCTTTTCCAGACTCGAGGTTCTTGTCTTCAGGGGAGGAAAAGGGAAAGAGCTGCTACGAATGGAGGAAGAAGTTAAAGTTCTTTATAATAAGTTAGTAGATATTTTTAGTGATGAAATACGAGAATTTTGGGGAGTAATTCAACTTGAGTCTCATCCTCTTATCCAAGCCTCAGATATAAGTAGTATGGCGCGTTGTTTTCAAGGAGCTCTCGAGAATGGAGAATTTAATATGACGCAGTCCAAGCTAGATGCTTTTTGTAAACATGCTGGCTTGGGTAATAATGGCAAGCCAGAAAGCGGTCCTTTAACCAGAGTTTCATTTTCTGAAAATTCTGAATATGCAAAGCTGTTAGCGCAAGGACAAAAAGAAGCTTACTGGGCTCCTCTGAGTTTAATTGAAAATGGACTACTTAGAGAAGGAGGAATATATTATGATCAGATCTTTGCTCAAGTAAGGAAAGAAACCATATATGTTTCGCAGCGAATGTACGTGCCAAATGATTCTTTTATCAGGTTTTGTAAGTTCGGAGAAATAGTGCGATTGTGTGGTGTTCCTAAATTTTATCCATTTACAACAACAGGAGGTAAAGTATTGGAAGATCTATTCTTTATAGAATCTAATTCCGTTAAAGCTCTTCCAGATGTGGGCATGCCTGTTGTGAAAGATGGTAACTATAACTTCACTAGAATTTTTTGTGATCAGAGAAACAAAGTTAATTATCTTTTAGAAGGCGGGGGGTTTATCTCCATAGAGGTTGTTGAAGATTTTTTGAGAAAAAGAATGTCCCCCTAACCATTCTTTCCTAGCGATATAGTAAACTGCGTAAGATGTAGCTTATTTCTACATGCAGTTTACTTATTAGATAACTGCACTAAATGTGCGATAAATTACGCAGTTATCTATACGTTACTGTTAAGAGGGTATTATCTATAGTATTCCTGCCTCTGCTAATCCTAACATAATGTGGAGCGTTCTCTTCTAAGTAGATGGCATCGGCATTAAGAACACATAGAAGAAGTCTTCCTCCTTTAGTGAGGTAATCTTTAGTTATTCTGATGAAATCTAATAAAGCTGCTTCTCGTGCGGGAGAATTTCGCCACTGGTAGAAAGCACTTATGTAACGGGAGATCAGAGAGGGAAATAGAGATTTAATAATATTTTTGATAACTCTTTCATTCTCGTCTTCATTAAAAGACGTTGGAGGATTAAAAATGATGGTGTCATAAGTTCTTTCCACTTCTTGATATAAATCTGATTTAAATAATCGCGCCTGCACTTTGAATCTCGCAAAATTCCCTCGTGCACATCGTAACGCGCGGTCAGAAATGTCTGTTGCCTCTCCTCTTTTTCCTTGTTGATATAAAACAATGGTTATAAATCCGGAACCAGTGCCTAATTCTAGGAATTTTCCATTATATTCTAAAGCCGTTTCGGCAAGGGCAATACTCCCCTCGTTAGGTCTGAAAATGCCGGGAGGGATAAGCAAGGTATTGACAACATCAGCAAGGGTCATTATTATCTCCAAAAGTATTTGGATCAGAGCTTAACTTTTATTTCTTTCTTAATTTCAAATCGAGAACGAGATCCTCTAACTTTCTAAGATCATACTTAACACCATCAACTTTCCGCCGCACTTCATTTTCGCGGAAATCAAATCTCAGTAATTCACCATAGATCATATCGACTTCATCTTTAATCTTGACAACTTTTTCTACTTCTCCTTTTCCCGCGAGAAAAACAGCCTTGCGGACTAACTCACCAGGAAGATCAGAGAGTCCCATGATATAAAGTTCTGCTGGTACAGGAAGATCGGCTAAAGCACCATTGGTGACGAAATAGAAGTATAAAAGAGCTTCAACATATTCTTGAATGGCAATTCGATAGCTCCCTTCAGAAAGCATGCGGTGACTATGGGCCGCAATTTTGTCCAAAGATTGTTTTTCTTTTTCTAACTGCTTTACTAATTTCCCGGCTTGATCCATTTCATCACGGTGAATGGCATAGATAACGAGTTTACTGAGTTTAAGAACGTCGCGGCTTTTTTTGATGAGATTTTCCCGCTCGGCATCGTAGGATTTCAATTCTTGCTGCAATTTGTTGAAGTTAACCATGGCTCTAGAAGATAGAGATTACTTTATAAGAGTTTCTGAGTGGTTCTTAATTGACATTTCAACTCGTATTACACGCAGCGATTCAAGCAAAAGCTTTATATAAGAATTACCTTCTTTGAAGTCTTATAGACAATGGGGGTCATGAAAAATGGAAGAAAGTCGGCCACTGGATGCATTAAATGCAGCACGAAATAAGACGGTAATGGTTGAATTAAAGAATGGGACAAGTTATGTTGGTAAACTGCGGGCTTTTGATATTCATATAAATATTGTTCTGGAAGATGCGGAAGAAAGGCAAAATGGGGAAGTGAAGCGGAAAATTGGCACCGTTTTTGTTCGTGGGGATACAATCACAATTATTTCTCCTGGCGTAAATTAAAAGGTAGAACATGAAAGGAACACGGAGTATGGGTAAGAAGAGCGGGAAGAAAACCCACATCCGCTGTAGAAGATGCGGTAATCGCTCTTATCATATCCGAAAGAAACGATGCGCTTCCTGTGGCTATGGTGCATCAAAAAGATTACGAAGTTACAATTGGAATAAAAAGAAATAGAAGCTATTTTCCTTCATTAATCCTTTCTATACACCTTTCTCTAACGCCTTTAAATTTTATTTGCTGACAAATACTTAAATCAGCGTTGTCAGTGGCAATGTAATGGAGACAAGCATCTTTTTGTAAAGAATCATCAATATTCTTGCAAGCATCAGTATTTTTTGTAGCGCGGGCGATTTTAATGATACATCTTATCTCCTCATTTTCATCAAGGAAAGAACAAAGCTGGTACTTATTTGTCCCAAAAGCAAGATCTTTAAAACATCTCTGCCGCTGTTCCTGATTTTCGATTGAGGAACACTGCTCTTCATTCTCATTTTCGGCGGCAAAGTGCGAAAAACAGTTGTCAGCCCAATACTCATCAGTAATCTTTTCGCATAACTCTAAATTTTTTTTTGTTTTGGCAATTTCAAATTGACAATAGCCTCGAGCTTTTTCCCCTTTTACAAGATTACAAACAGCAAGATCGCCTTTCTTCTTAGCTAATTCTGCCACACAGCTATCCCTGAAAGGCCCATTGGTAATTTTGCTGCATTTTAATTTTTCAAAATAACAATCATTACGAGCCCCGCCTTCCAAGGAAAGGCATTGATCAGGACTTTCGGCGACGGTAGAACCAGTTAATTTATTTAACGAAAACGAAGCGATGAAGAAAAGTACAATGATAAGCAACACACCCACAACTTTCATTTTGCTTCTTTGTATAATGGTTACTTTTTAAGTTTTGTGGAAGTTGAGAAGTTATTTGCAATAGAAAGATATAAAAACAATCTCAAAAAAGAATTCTATAATGTGGGCGTGCCGGAGTGGTCAAACGGGATGGATCATTGAATTGAATATGAGTCCAAGCTTAGGTCATTCTGGCAGTCAGGGTATAAAGAGCGTTACTGCTATGATTAGAAGATACCCATTGGCTTAGTGCCTTCGCAGGTTCGAATGCCAGTTACACTAGGCGAGTGTAACAACACGAAAGTCCTGTCGCCCACACTTTTTTATTTTGAGAAGTAAATATTTCTTTAAGATTAAAGTTAATCTGAAGCTAAATTTCTACCAAAAAGAAATAAAAGTCTTATAAAAAGAAGAGATGTTGGAATTCCTATAACCAAAGACAGTAAATAATTTTGATCAAGGAAAAAAGCTATAAAAACTGCAAGAAATCCATAGAATGCCGAACTAGTGAAATTATAATAAATTTTGATTTGTTCTTTAAACAAACTTTGTTCGAGTTTATTTTTATCAGGTAAATCCCAAAACATGTGTTTTAAGCTTCTTAAAAGATGACCGAATTTAAATTTTATCATGTTTATCTAGACGAAATTCTTATTTCTAAATATCAACTGTACAACCCAAACTTCCTTGTTAATTTATTCACTAACGATCTTTCTCCAAAAACTAATATCCCCAGAAAATCTATTTCTTTCAGATTCTTTGTTTTTGTGATATCGGCAACTTTCTTGTCATCAGACGTTTCCATCATTTCTCGCGTGAATTCAGCTACATCAAGGTTAAGTTCTTTTGCTTCTTTTGCAAGGGTAAGAAGTTCTTGATTCGAGGCGGCTTGCTTAATCATAATCGTATTTTGAATATTGAGATTTATTTCTTTTTTATCCTTTGTCGCAACCGTATCTTGAAGAAAAAGTTGATGACCCTTACGAGCTGCAAACGCGGCATTGAGATGAGCGACAGTATTGAGTTCCTGCCATTTTTTAAGCTTCGCCCCTGAGTTAAGAATAACGACTGCAAATTTGGTTTCTTTTTCCTTTCCCACTTCCTCGATATCTTTTGGTTTCATGGTGGGAAAAAGAATAACATCACGGATAGATTCTTGTCCTGTCAAAAGCAGGACCATGCGATCCACACCTATTCCTATGCCGGTATTTGGAGGCAGCCCAAATTCTAGAGCGCGAAGATAATCTTCATCCAGAGGATGGGCTTCTTGATCCCCGCCTCTTCTTCGAGCGGCTTGTTCTTCCAGCAATTTTCGTTGTAAAAATGGGTCTGTTAATTCAGAATAACAATTACCTACTTCTAAACCATTAATAAAAGGCTCGACACGCTCGATCAATTCTGGATTTTTCCGATGCGGTTTAGCTAAAGGACATGATTCTTTAGGATGATCAATGATATGGGTGGGTTGGATAAGTTTATCTTCGCACAATTCTTCAAAAAGGCGGAAAATCATTGTCCCTCTAATAATATCACCTTCATATTCAATGTTATAGTTGCGGATGAGATTATACAATTCTTCTGTCGACAATTTATCAACATCAATCTTCGCCAGGGTTTTCAGAGCATCTTTCATCGTGAGACGCTTCCAGGGAGCTTTCAAGTCAATCTTCTTGCCTTGATATCCAATAATTGTCGTACCAAGAACGGTCTTTGCGACAGACTCCCATAATTCTTCAGTGAGCTTCATCGCATTATTATAATCTGCATAGGCCCATTGGATCTCCATCATGGCAAATTCCGGGTTGTGAGTTCTATCAGCATCCTCATTGCGGAAGCAGGAGCTGAGATCAAAGATTTTTTCAAAGCCGCCAACAATAAGACGTTTTAAATGAAGCTCGTAGGCAATGCGAAGATACATTTTCATGTCCCAGGCATTAATCTTCGTAAGAAAAGGACGGGCATTTGCTCCCCCATACTCAGTTTGCAAAATAGGGGTTTGAACTTCAATAAATCCACGATGATGAAGAAATTCGCGAATGGCGCGGTAAATTTTAGCCTTTTTAATGAAAACGTCTTTTACTTCCGGGTTAACAATCAAATCAACATAGCGCTGACGATATCGTAACTCTTCATCTTTTAAGCCATGAAACTTTTCCGGCATGATAATCAGTGATTTTGCGAGAAACTGAATTGCAGAAGCCTTAACTGTAACCTCCCCCATCCGTGTTTTAAAAATAGTGCCTTTAACGCCAATGATGTCTCCCGTATCCGTCTTTTTAGCGAAGAGATGATATTGTTTTTCGCCTAAATCATCTTGTGTCAAATAAATTTGAAGCTTTCCTGATTGATCCTGGATCTGGAAGAAACTTGCTTTGCCCATGACTCGTTTAAGGATGATTCTTCCGGCAACAGAAGCGTGATCTCTGGTATGCTGTTCATTCTTTAGCTTTGCATACTTTTCATTGATTTCTCTGGCTTGATGAGTTTGATCAAAGTTATAGGGATAAGGATCAATTTCCGCAGTTTTAATTTCTTCTAATTTTCGGAGTTTGTTTTCATCGAGATGCGAAAGTTTAGACATGAAAGAGTGGCTATGGAAGGATTATTTAAATATTTCTAGAATTTTACTTTTGAAGATTGCCTTTTGATGTTCCGTAATTCTTCAAAACTGTAAAACTACTTTATTTCCATAAACCTATTAACAGTTGTTTTCCTCAGCCTGCTCTGTGAGAAATGCCAGCCAAAACTCTTATTAAGCCGTCTCACATTCCATTCCAGAATGTTCTTTCAATTCATGGACGCCGTGTTTCCGCTAGATGTATTTTTAAAAAACACTGTCCTGGAATACTCATTGATTGCCTACGCCTTATTATTCCTCATAATTTTTCTTGAAACTGGGTTGATGATGGCTCCCTTTCTGCCTGGCGACAGTTTATTATTCACGGCGGGGGCGTTGGCTGCTGCTGGTTCATTTCGAGTGGATCTTCTGTTTTTGTTTATTTTTACGGCCGCAATTATTGGAGATGCCGTTAATTATCATGTTGGCAAATTCGTCGGCGGCGTTCTGTTCAAAAAGGGTCCGTCTTTGTTTTTTCATAAAGAACACTTGACGCGCACACGGATTTTCTATGACAAATTAGGTGTGAAAATGATCCTTATGGCGCGCTTCATTCCTCTTCTGAGAATATTTGCTCCATCCGTGGCGGCCATGGCGAAAATGCCCTATCGCTTTTTTTTGGTTTATAATGTTCTGGGAGTTATCTTGTGGTCAGGTGTATTTATCTGGGGTGGTTTTTTTCTTGGAAAGATTCCCTGGGTACAAAATCATTTTTGGGTTCTGATTCTCGCGGTTGTGGCTATCGCTTTAATACCATTAGGTAAAGAAATTGTGGTTCATTTCTCTTTTGCCAAGAAACTTAAGCAAAAAAGTTAATGATGTTCGCACCAACACAAAGGTGACCCTCCTATATTATTCCCTTCTTGTTTTTACTGTTCTTAAAAGGCTTATGTACTCCAATACTTTCATACTGTTTGGTGTATCTTTCTTTTTCAGGATCTCGTCGACGTATCACATAAGCAACGTCGGATGTTCTTAATTTCTTATCTACTTTGAAAGAAACTTCAGATTTTAGTCCGGCCATCTTCACCGGTTGATTGTTCATTCTCAAACCAGCAACTTTAACTCTGTAATATCCTGTTGTAGGTCCAATAAAACAGGCCTCCTCGCCTTCTTTCAATTCATTTTCTTCAATACGTACAGAAACAATCTCGGCTTGAGGGAAATAGTTAGTAACTTTACCCACTCTCACTTTCTGTTCTGTAGCTCCGGAACCATACAAAGTAGTCCAGGAATTATTTGTTGGCGTTCCTAAATAAAAATTATCGGTAAATCCTCTGTTAAAGACCGCCTCAAGATTTTTTACTAACTGGAAAGCCTTCTTCGGTGTAAATTTTCCTTCTTCAATTAAACAAAGAGCTTCCCGATACGCCGTTGTTGTCACATAAACGTAGTCTGGACCTTTAGCTCGACCCTCAATCTTAAAGACATCAATTCCCACATCAATTAATTGGTCTAATATTGGCAGAGCGCACAAATCTTTTGGGGACATCATATAATTGTGATCAACAATAAATTCTCTCCGTGGATCACTGATGTCGGTAAGTTTGTACTGCCTGCGGCATTCCTGCAAACACTGTCCACGGTTTGCAGAAAGCCGATTATGATGCTGGCTCATAAAACATCGTCCGGAATAAGCGACGCATAAAGACCCATGAACAAAAGTTTCTAACTCTATTTGTTTGCCTTTAAAATTAAGGTTATTTTCAATTATTTTTCGTTTTATTTCTTTAATTTGCTCTAAAGTGCATTCTCTCGCTAAAACTATTCTAGACGAAAATTGGGAGAAAAATTTTACCGCTTCATAATTGGCAACAGAAAGCTGGGTACTCACATGAACTTCGAGATTTTTCTCGTGGCAGAGTTGTATAACTGTTAGATCAGTGGCAATAATGGCATCGACTTTAGCCTTTTTAGCTTCGTGTAAAATCTTTTTAACTCTTTCGATTTCATGATCGTAAATAACCGTATTAAGAGTTAAACAGCCTTTAACATGATGAGAGTGCAGTTTTTCCATAATTTTCTTTAATTCAGAGATATCAAAGTTTCTCGCTGAAGAAGCTCTCATATTAATCCATTTAATTCCAAAATACACAGAATCGGCACCAGCTTCTATCGCCGCAGCTAATGTTTCCCAATCTCCAGCAGGGGACAATAATTCTACTTTTTTCATGTGTATGATATTACTAAAGAATGTTTAAAAGCTTTCTTGAGATTTTTAGATGAAAAAAGATTGAATAAAAGCACGAAAGGGTGTTCTATGCCGATGTACTCGTTACTTTTATATACAACATAATCTTTCTAAAAGCAAAGAGGTAAAGAATGATTATTACAACCTGTGGAAATTCTGTGAAGATTGCGAAAGTTTTGGCAAAAAAACTTCACGCTACTTACTCACCGTTAATACTTTCTTCCTTTCCCGATGGAGATTTTTACCTAAAATTTAATGTTGATGTCAAAGGGAAAAAAACAGTACTTGTACAGTCTTTTCAACCTCATCCCAATGCTTCATTGTTTAACACTATCATGGCCGCGGAGACAGCACGAGATTTAGGTGCAAAAAAAATAATTGTTGTAGCTCCTTATCTTGCGTTTATGAGACAAGATAAGCGTTTTAATCCAGGAGAGGCCATAAACTCAAAGATTATGGGAAAGCACTTGAGTGTGTGTATTGATAATATTATCACGATTGATCCTCATTTGCATAGGTATAAATCATTACGAGATGTTTTTCAGGTTTCGGGAAAGGCTTTGACGGCAAATCCGCTAATTGCGGAATATATTAAAAAGAAAATTAAGCATCCCGTTATCATCGGGCCTGATTGGGAGTCTTACCAGTGGGCTGAGGAAGTGGCAGGAAGAATTGGTGCAGAGGCAAGTTGTTTGGAAAAGACACGTTTTTCTTCACGAAAGGTAAAAGTTAAGATCATCAAAGCCGTGCCATTACAAGGAAGGAATTGTGTTTTAATTGATGATATTATTTCAACAGGAAATACTATGGCCGCGGCGGCAAAAAAAGCCAAGAGTTTGGGGGCTAAAACGATTACCGCTATTGGTATTCATGGTTTATTTGTCGATGGAGTGCAGAAATTGTATAAATCTGGAATTACAAAAATAGTTACGACTAACTGTATTGAGCATCCTACGAATGAGATTGATGTGACTCCTTTGCTATTTGAAGAATTGAAAAAAGAAAAGAAGAATTAAGCGGCGGCAAGCATTACTAAGTCATTAATCCAAGGTTTTAATTTTTCTTTAAGAATGGCCATGAAAGGTACTAAACCAACATTTCCCCCAGAAACCTTTTTCGACATCAGATTTTCAAGTTCGCTGATAAAATCTCCTATGGACTCTCTGACGAGAGCTTGGGTTGTTTTTCCTTTTTTATATAAGTCAACTTGAATCCCTACATCTCTCAATTTATCGTTCATTTCACCTGTAAAGAAAGATAGCTCCCCAAATAACTCAGCTTCGTGCGGTTTAAGTGCGGTTTGAATTTCAATGAGAGTTAGATTTTTTCTCATGGGAAGACGTTCCTCTTTTTGTAAGGCAGTGAAAGTTTCCTTCATTTCATTGTAATGGCGTAACATACGACGTTGTGAACGAAGTGCGTAACGAAGCTGGCTTCGAGCACTGTTATAAAGCCCTTTATCAGCAGAATTAAGACTTAATTTTTTAAGTTCTTGAATTGTAGCACGAAGATAAGAGAAAATAGAGCTGCTCCATTCTATTGTTTCATCGAGCTGTTTAGGAAGTTTTCCTATTCGAGATTTTAAATCAGCCATCAAAACCACCTCATTTTAAAATACAAACTTTCCATTCTATTTAAAGATTTATCTGTTGTTTATTGCTTTCGTTAAAATATTTATACATTGGCTGTTGTTCTTTCAGATCAACTTCTTTATTGGCCTGTCGTGCTAGAACGTACAGGAAATCACTTAAACGATTGATATACTGAAGAAGATATTGATTCTGAGGAAGAATCTTAGCGGCATTCACCAACGTTCGCTCTGCTTTTCTGGTCACAGCCCGACAAAGATGAAGAAAGGCACTTTCTTTTGTCCCTCCTGGAAGGATAAATTTGTGAGGAAGTCCTAGCTGCATTTCCAGCTCGTCTATCGCTTTTTCAAGTTCTTTTACATGGTCTTCGGTAATCCTGGGAAGGTGATTTTCCTTCATGGCGCTTCCGGCTAAATCAGCGCCGACTTGAAAAAGATCATTCTGCACTTTCTTCATTATTTCCTGTAATCTAATATCATCAATAAAACATAAGGTTACGCCAATAACTGAGTTTAATTCATCCAAGGCGCCAAAGGCTTCAATGCGGGGATCGTCTTTATCAACTAGTCCGCAACCAAAAAAAGTTGTTTTCCCTTTATCACCTATTTTTGTATAAATAGCCATGAGGACTTATTCACCAATGGTAATAACTTGGTCTTCATAACTCCCATCACGATAAACAGTTATTCCTTTGCATTTCAGTTTCCAGGCTAACAAATATGCTTCCTCAACACCTTTAATTGCCGCTGTGCGCGGGAGATTAATCGTTTTGGAGATGGCATTGTCTACATATTTTTGCAATGTAGACTGCATTTTAATGTGTCCTTCCTGGCTAATGTCTTGAGCGGTAACGAAAACGTCACGAATTTCTTTAGGAACTTCTTTAAGATATTGAAGGCTTCCCGTCAAAGAGATTTTTCTCATTAATTCAGGGGTGTAAAAACTTTGTTCTTTAGCGACTTTCGCGAAGACGGGATTGATATAGATGAATTCGCTGCTACTTAGCATTGTTCTTTGATATGTAACAGCAAAAATAGGCTCGCATCCCGCAGAAGTGTTAGCAAGAATGCTTCTCGTTCCTGTTTGAGAGAGAGAAAGGCAACAACTATTTCTCATTTTTCTCCCTACTTTATGATGATCCGAGCCTTCCCAAGCAGGGAATACGCCACGCTTCTCGGCCAATTGTTCTGATTTTTCGTAGGCCGTCTCTTTAATAAAACTCATTAATTTTTCCGCCGTTTGAAGACCTTCTTCAGAGTCGTATTTTACTTTTAATTTGAACAAGAAATCAGCGAAGCCCATAATGCCTAAGCCAAAACGCCGCGTTTTCTTCGTCATTTCCTCGCTCTCTTTTGTTGGATAGACATTAACATCAATCAGGTTATCAAGAAAGTGAATGGCCGCATGGACAGTATAACGTAAATTGTCCCAATGAATTGTTCTCTGCTCTTCATCAACAAATTTAGCCACATCGATAGAACCTAAAGCGCAGCTTTCATATGGGAGCATGGGCACTTCTCCACATTGGTTCGTTGTTTCTATTTCACCAAGATGTTTAAGAGGATTCTTCCTATTGATTTCATCAATAAAAATTAGTCCAGGATCACCGGTTTTCCAGGCATTTTGCGTTATCACAGCAAAAACATCTCGGGCACGAAGTTTGCCGGTATATTTTTCAGTTCGCGGATTTTTGATGAAATACTCACGATCTTCTTCCACGGCTTTCATAAAACGATCCGTGACGCTAACCGAGATGTTGAAATTCTTTAGCGAGCTTTTATCTCTCTTTACTTCGATAAAACGTAGAATGTCCGGATGGTCTACACAAAGTATGGCCATGTTCGCACCAGGGCGAATGCCACCTTGTTTGATGATATCAAGGGCTGCATCATAAACTTTGAGGAATGAAACAGGACCAGAAGCGACACCTGAATGCCGTTTCACACGATCATTTTTAGGGCGTAATTGAGAAAATGAAAAGCCAGTTCCGCCTCCACGCTGGTGGATAACCGCCGCATCACGTAACGTGCCAAAAATAGATTCCATCGTATCTTCTATGGGAAGAACAAAACATGCGCTTAACTGAGAATTCTTTGTTCCTGCATTGCTTAACGTAGGAGAGTTAGGAAGAAAAGTTAAATTGGCCATTATCGTATAAAAAATTCGTTCCGTTTCTTTTACTTCTTCGTCAGAAGCATGATATTGAGAATCAGCTCTGGCAACATATTTAGCAACGCGGAGAAGCATTTCCTGCGGCGTTTCAAGGATATTACCTTCCTCATCTTTCAGAAGAAAGAGCTGGCGAAGAATCTTAAGTGCTTCATCGCTAAAATGAAGGTTTTCGCCTTCCTGCTCTTTACCTAAAATAAAAGCGCGGCGTTGGCGTTCTTCTTGTTTGTTATGACGATAAAGAATATAAGCCTTAGCTGTTCGGGCATGGCCACGATCGATAAGAACTTTTTCAACAACATCCTGGATGTTTTCTACCGTCGGAGTTTTGTTTTTATACTGCTTGGATAGTTCCTCGACAACGGCGTAAGCTAAAGCCCTGGCTAAAACGCGATCTTTTCCTCCCACAGATTCTGCTGCTAAGAAGATAGCATCAGTGATTTTATTAATATCAAAATCAACAACTCGACCGTCTCTTTTAACGATTTTCTGGATTTGTTGGATTTGCTGCTCTGCCACGTTGTTTTGGAAGGGAAGAAGGTATAAAAAGGTATCTGTGATGGAAATTATAGATGAGAAGTAAGTTGTGTTACTCTTTTAAGTAATCTCTTGAAGGTAATTAAGTTCTTCCAAAAATTGATACTGTCTAATTAACGACATCTTTAAATAATCGAAAGCTCTACTTCTTTTGAGGTGTTGGATATGGTTATTATTTGTGATACTTGTAAAAGTGAAAA
>JAGVYE010000030.1 GCA_018303445.1 Candidatus Woesearchaeota archaeon | reverse complement strand
TGCTGTACGTGGCATAGTATCACCTCTTTGTTGACGATGAACGTCAATGAAGAGGTAAACAAAGCAAGAATATAAAGTTTACTATTTTAGGTCAATTCGCTGGACTCCATACTAACTTTTCACCATGCAAATCAGCAAACTGGAATCCCTTCTCTTGATCTGAACGACCATGAGCTTCTAACATTCTTATTGTAAATAATTTGTTTCCATATCCTCTTCCATTTAAGAAAGCTCTGATATACATGGCATCTAGTTTAGTAAACTCTTCCAATTTCCTAGCAAGAGAAGAATAGGGTGGAATATCTTGAGCATAGTCTCTAACTTTTTCTTCAGATAGATCTACCGTTATTCCGTAAAAAGTGTTTACTGTCAACATGAAAACCAATTTTATACTTCTACTTTAAACATTCTCCATAAGAAAAGGAAAACGTTAAAAAACATGCACCGGCCGGGGCTTTCGGGACAGGTTTTACAATCCTGAAGACTAACCAGCTGGATTTTCTAAGCTCAACCTCTTCCTTCGAACCCGGATCCTCGGCTCACTTCTTCCTCAACAATGGAAGGCCGACATACTAGCCATTATACTACCGGTGCATTAAGAACAAAAATTTGGGTTACCTTTATAAAATTTCCTTTTCTCATTCACTCGTCAGAAACACAATCTTTTTAAACAAGATTCTCTTCTATTATAAATCATGGCGGAATTAAAAAATCAAGAATGTCCTTTTTGTAATGAGAACAAGGCCACGTTAAGGGAAGAAGAGATTGACATTCCCCATTTCGGTAAAACCTATGTCTTTTCTTTAGAATGTGAAAGTTGTGGGGCACGAAAGTCAGATGTAGAACCTGGAGAAGAAAAAGAACCTTCTAAATATACATTTGAAGTCACTTCTGAAGATGATTTAAATGTGCGGATTGTGAAATCTGGCGAAGCAACAGTGAAAATACCGAATGTGATTACAATTGAGCCTGGACCGGCTTCCGGAGGGTATGTAACAAATGTAGAAGGCCTTTTGCGAAAAGTGAAGGAAGTGATTGAACATTCTATTGATACCGAAGAAGATGATCCTGTCATGAAGAAGAAGGTCAAGAATTTGTTGAAGAAGCTTGCGAAAGTTATGCTAGGAAGGGAATCGTTAAAAATTATTATTGAAGATAAATCTGGGCATAGTACGATTATTTCTGAAAAAGCGGTAAGAAGCAAGTTATAGATTAATCACAGTAAGTCTTTATTTATTCTGTTGTTTCTTAAAAGCTTGTCCTAAATCAATCACATACTTACCTTCATCTAACTTTATGATTAAAGGATCTTTCTTAAAGAGATGCACTAAATCCAGTTCATATTTTCCAGGCTTGAGAACACGAATAGATTCCAAGTCCAAAATTACAGGCCTGTTTTGGTCCTCTTGCTTTATATTTATAATTTCTGTGACATCCTCTTCGATATTTTTTTTATCTTCCTCACTGAGATTGCTAATTAACTCCTGCCCTTCTTCAATATCTTTCTTTTTTATGTAGAAAAAAAGTCTCGCGCCACAGCTACATCCTCTGAGAATTTCCTTTGCCCCATCAGGGTAAAGAGTGTTGCAACGAACACATTGGTGTGGCATGGTTTCTTATTTCTTTTTTCTTCGATAAAGATTATTTTTTTGAATTTCTTGTGTAAATAACTCAATTTTATCAGGATTTTTTTCAATTTTTTTAACTATCGAAGCTGGACCGATGATGGTAAGACCGATACGATCTCCGAGAAGCATATTAGTAAAGGCGGTGCGGAGGCGCTGTAGTGTATCCTGATTTTCCTTGTCAGGATAAATGACACTCAGTTCAATTCCTTTAAACTTGGGAGTAATTTCTTCCATAGTAATCTCGATAAGATCAGCCTCTTCTTCCTTTCGCAGCCTTCCTTCCATAATTACGATGCGATCTTCCTTTACGATGTTTAAGAGTTTATTCACCCTTTTTACTGGAGTAAGATGAGCAATGTCTTGGTAAGGGATAAACTGGAAAGTTACCATTTTTTTTCTATACAACCTCTTTTATTCTTAGGAAGGAATATCTTCTCATTTTTAAAGGTTATTTTTTATTCTCTATTTTACGAGCTTGAACAACTGTTCGTAAAAATCGTCAACATTCTTCCCATACTTTGCAGATATTCCTATCACATCATATTGTGGAAAAGCGGCTTTTACCACATCCACCGTTGATTTTTTGAGATCAATCTTATTGGCAGCAATGAGCACGGGTATGTTTCGTGCTTGTAAGTTGCCCATAATAGTGATATTAACTTGTGAATAAGGATCAAGCGTGCCGTCAAGCACTACTACCACTGCATCCATGTTATCAAGCCATTTTATAGCATCAATTACGCCTTTAGTTGCTTCTTTAGCCCGCTTCTTTGCCTCGCCTTTTTTCAAACCACGCTTAATGAAATCCTCATAGTCAATTTTAGTGGCAATTCCTGGAGTATCAACTAAAGAAAAAGTTAGTTCCTTTCCTTTCTTATTTTTAATACTTACTTGCTCTTTAATGTTAATTTCCCTGGTTTCGTGAGCAATATGAGAAGTTGTGGACATTTCTTCTCCTAACCAATCTTGACAAATACGATTGGCAAGGGTTGATTTTCCCCCATTGGGAGGGCCGTATAATCCTAGTTTGAAGTTATTACGTTGGGTAAAAGGATTAAATTTAAGCTTCTTGAATAGATTTTTAAAAAATGCTGTTACCATGCCAACCCCCTTTGGATAGTGGTGGTGAGAAATGGAGGTTCTTAAAGTTTTTGGTTGTAGAGAAGTTAGAAGTCACACTTATCTTTAAAACAGAATAATTTATAAGTTTCTCTCTTCTTATTCCACTAGAAAAAGAGATGGTACAATCCAAGTATGCTGGTCATGGTGAAAGGACGTTAGTCGTTGATCATGTCAAGTTTAGTTATGAGGGTCTTTTTAATGCTTCTGAGCTCTTCAGCGTTCTACAAGGTTTTTTCTTTGAAAAAGGCTATGATTGGTATGAAAAAATGAACCAGGAAGTGATTACTCCTCAAGGAAAGCAAATTCGCTTAGTCGTTGAACCTTGGAAATGTACTTCAGAACATAATAAGATTGAAATGCGTATTAAGCTGTTGATGATTGACGTGAAGGAAGTAGATGTTGACCATAAAGGAGAACGCCTTCGCTTGAATCATGGTACGGTGCGGATAACTTTTGATGGTTTAGTTTATAGTGATAGAAGAAGTACTTGGTCTTCTAAGCCATTCTATTGGTTTTTATTAATATTAATGGAAAAATATTTTCATCATCATCACTTGGAAAAGTTTGAACTTTGGGTGAAAAGCGATCTTGATGATTTACATCAGCGGATTAAAAATTACTTAAATGTCTTTAAGTATAGTTATCAACAATAAAAATGGACACAGAAACATATTATGAAAAGAATTTAGTGATTAATAACAGGGAACTTCAGTATAAAGGGATTTTCCGCTTTGATGATCTTGTGGCAGTGATAAATCGAGCTACTGAAAAATTACATTATGAAAAACGCGAAAAAAAGACGGAGGAGATCGTAACTGAAGAAGGAAGAAAGACTTATTTGGAGCTCAGGCCTATCAAGATGGTGACAAAATATATTAAATTAATGATCAAAATCAAAATTACCGTAAGCAATGCGACACAAACTATTGAGGAAGTAGAAGGTCTGAAGAGAAAATTTGATCATGGTGATCTTTTAATTGTTTTTGACTCTTGGGTGTTAACTGATTATGGACATCGCTGGGGAATGAAACCATACGTCTACTTTCTAAAAAGCATGATTAACAAATATTTGTATTCCTTCCCTTTGGAAGGATCTGCGTCTGGGGAGTTAGCATCAGATACCACTTTTATTTATGCTCAAATTAAACAGTTATTAGAATCCTATAAGCATGAACTGGGAAAAATTGTTAAAGAAGAGGAAGTAGTCAGGGATGTGGAAGAAGAAATAAGGAAAGAAATTGAAGAAGGGGAGAAAGAATAATTTATTCCTTTGCCCTGAGATATTTGAGATGTTCTGGTCCTTTCTTTATTTGATCTCGGAGTCCGACAAGTTCTTGAATCTCTGCATTCGCATATCCTACCGGATCTGCGATCTCGAAGCCTTTACTGTCAAACCAAAGTATAAGTCCTTTAGCAACTGCTGCTTGGTCGAAGTTATGGAATATCTTTTCGAAGGCGAGATTGTTGACAAAGTACATTCCTGCTCTGATATAGCTACTTTCACGTTCTCCTAAAATTCTTTTAACATCCCCGACCGTTGCTTTTTTATCTTTAGCGAGTTTTGCAATAGTTGTAATACTTTCAATTCCTTGTAATCTTCTAAACCCAACTAATTCATCATATTTCTGTGTTAAAAGGTCATATTGCTGTTCTGAGTCCATGCCTAGGGTGTTCATTAAGGCAATCTCTGAAGGTTTAGCCGAGGCAAAGTATTCTCTTAGTCCTGCGAGGAGAACTAACTTTAGTTCTTTTTCTTTTCCATAAATTTTAGTTGTATCATTATCAGTACCTAAAATTACTTCTAATTGTGCAGCAACGGTTGCATTTAACTTTCTTTGGGCAGGTAGTAGAATACGATTATAAACTTCATTTTGCCTTTCTTTTTCATTAAAATCATCATGAGTATCTAATGCGGCTTCAAGATCTGTTGGAAGATGACTTCGAAACGCACTTAAAAGTTCGTCTATATCTTCTCTATAAAGAGTTCCTACCATTAATTTCTCAGGATGACCTTTTCTTTATAAATTTTTCTATAATTTAATCACTTAAGAGTAGTTTACTAATGGTGGTGATGCTTATCGCCGCCGTGGGAATCATCACCTTTTTTCTTAAGGTACTTGAACTCTTCCCCTTCTTTTTCAATAACCGCTTTTCTTAGTCTCAGTAGTTCACCATGTTCAGCAGTAGCATACCCTACTTTATCTTCAATTTCAAAGCCTTGTTTTTCAATCTCCGGTTTTAAATACGCGGCTATGGCGGTATTATCATACTTTAAGAAATGATGTGTAGTGTGGCGATTATTGAGCCTATTTAATGCGCTGGCGACATATTTTGGTTTAAGTTCATACATTGTTCTGACGATATCTCCTGCAGTTGACTTTTTATTTTTAGCGAGTTCAACAAATCCTTTTATACTTGGAGCCGTATCTCGTCTTCCTGAAGGATCAACACCGACATGATCATCATAGAAAGTGGTGAGAAACTCGTATTGTTCATCTTCATCCATATTCATATCTTCAAGAATCTTACCGACAGATGGTTTTGCCTTTTCAAAATATTTTTTGAGGCCATGGGTGACAACTTTTTTTATTTCATCCTTTTTATTGTGAAGTTTACTATCTTCGTCATCAAATACTTCTCCAATTTTTTCCTTTACACCTTTGTATAATTCTTCTTGTGCCGGAGTAAGGATCTTATTGTAAATATGGTTTTGGTGCTCCTTTTTATGCCACTTATCATGGGCTTCAAAGGCTTCTTTTATCTCTGTAGAATGCTCTTGATGTAGCCCTTCCATAAGTTCGTCAATGTTACTAGGTTTTTTCTCCCCACCTTTTTTACGAGAAGAATTAGATCCACCGTGTGCATGTGACATGATGTGGAAGGACAATAAATCTTTATATAAAGATTTCTATTAATTAGCAGTTGACTAAAACGTCTCACCCTTTAAACTAACACTTATATTTATATAGAACATCTATCTTTCAGAGTATATATAAACGTCTCAGGTGATGATTTCATATGGCGAAAAAAGATAAAACGCTTAAACCAAAACATCTTAAAGCGGTTCTTCCTCAAAATACTCCTTCTGCTCCCATTCTCCCACCAGAATTAGAAAAAAAGTTAACCGCGTTGAAAGAAAAATTAGACCAGTTTAAACAACAGGTTATTGAGAAATTTGGAGATTATATTGTTGGGATAACGCTTCTTCCGCCAGAAAAACCTCATCCCTCACCAGAACAGAAAGAAGAAGATAAAAGTAAAGAAGAGAAAATTGAGCTTTTAGTGGTTGTTGATGATACTACTTCAACAAAAATGTCTAAGGATGAGTTACATACCAAATTTTCTACTATTGTTACGAAGATTGGAGAAGATATTGATAAAAAACTCCATCCCCAAAGTATCTTGCTTACAGATCTCTGGCAGAATTGCTATGATGGAAAGTATGACTTAAGCCGCTTGATTTCTTTAGGTGCTCCTGTCCATGATTTAGGAATGCTTGCCGCGATTAAGGTTGCAGAAGTGCATAAAAACATGGTTATTAAGAAGTTTGAAAAATATATTATGAGCTATGTTTTAGCTGGCTCGCTAGTTCAAGGAAAGGCAACGCATGAATCTGATATCGATGTTTGGATTGTTATTGATGACACTGATGTCAAAAAAATGACTCGGGCAGAGTTAAAGGATAAGCTGCGGGCAATTATTATAGGTATGGGCGTGGAAGCGGGTGAAATTACAGGCATTAAAAACAAGTTAAACATTCAAGTTTACATCCTGACAGACTTCTGGGATTCCCTAAAAGAAGCCAATCCTATCATTTTTACCTTGCTTAGGGATGGTGTTCCCTTTTATGATCGGGGAATTTTTATGCCTTGGAAGCAGCTGCTGCGCATGGGGCGAATTAAGCCCAGCAGGGAAGCTATAGACTTATTCATGAGCACGGGAGAGCAAAGTGTTAGCCGCATTAAGCTGCGTCTGAAAGATATGGGCATGGAAGACACGTTTTACGCTATTCTTACTCCCAGCCAAGCGGCAATTATGCTGTATGGCCTGCCTCCCCCAACACCTCGGGAAACACCGGAAGTAATGGAAGAAATCTTTGTCAAGAAAGAAAAGCTCTTAGAAAAAGAATATGTGGACATTCTCCGCCGAAATGTCGAATTGCGGAAAAAAATTGAGCATGGAGAGAAGAAAGAGCTGACAGGAACAGAATTAGATGAGTACCTCAATAATGCGGAAAAGTTTCTTAAACGTATTCGTGACTTGTTTAAAGCCATAGAAGAACGGCATGACCAGCAAAGTGTAGTGTATCTTTATGAGGAAATTGTTACCATTATACGCGATGTTCTTAAGCTAGAAGGAATTGAGAAAGCCCAGGATGAGGAATTGATTAAGCTCTTTGAAGATGAGCTTATTGCCACAGGTAAAGTGCCGGCACGATACTTGCGTGACCTCAATGAAATTATAGATGCTAAGAGAAAGCATGATAAAAAACAATTGACAAAAGCAGACATTGAGAAAGCCCGCAAAGGCAGTTCCGGCTTGATTCGCTTCATGGTAGAGTATATGCAGCGCAAACGAGGCCAGGAATTAGAACGAGCTAAAATTAGAGTAAAACATGGTGAAAAGTATGGAGAAGTTATTTTAATGGATAAAACGGCTTTCGTCATTCATGACATAGATGCGCAGGAGAAGAAAATTGAAAAGGCGGTCATTAATGATGATGGAAGTTTAGGAACTCTGGAAGAATGCACATTAGAAGATTTTGAGAAAGCCTTGGCCACACTTAAATTTCCTCCCCGAGCCTTTATTAAAGAACCAATTTTTGATGATCTCAAAAAAGTTTTTGGGAAGGATGTGGAGGTATTATTAAGTTATTAGGAAATTTCTTCTATTTTTTTGTTCTTTTATTTTCTTGATCTATAAGCCAGCGGAGAAGTTGTGATGCTTCTTTTGTAGTCGTAATTCCATTGTTGTCGCCTCTTTGATCCGCTTCACGACAGATATTATATAAATTATCAAAAAAACGCTGCGGATAGCCTTCTGGGTTCACTTGATGAGCAACTTTCTGCGCATCTCTGAGAAGAAGTTCCCCAGGAAAAGTAGTATAACAGCCCTGGATATTTACCAGATCTGGCGAAACGTGAGCACAGGCGGTTATTGCTATGATCAAAGAAAGATAGGGTTTCATTCTTCTTAAATCATACTTTTTGCTTTCTCTTTATTAAACTTCAGTCACAAATTTAAAGTTAATTTAACACTTTATAAATCAAAATTAAGTTTTATAAAGAATAAAAAGCCAAAATTGAGCTCTTTTTAATCTTACATGAAAAGTATCTTTATAAACTTTATTTCTTTTGAGAAAGCTAGAACAAATAAAGATTTACATAAAAAAATGTTTGGAGGAAAATAAAAATGATGGCTATCTGGCGTAAAATGATTGCAGCACTGATCTTCATACTTTTTATTTTAAGTATTGTTCCGGCTGCTTTAGCTGATAAGGGAAGTAATGACGGAAGTGATGCCCGTATTGATGTTCGTGATATCGTTGATGTCGATATAAAGGCGTCTACGGGACGAGGTAATGATAAAGAAAAGAATGAAAGTGAAACGAGAATTCGTACTGAAGTCCGTGTACGTGATGGAGAAGTTCGTGTAAAAGAAGAAATACGCGAGAAAATCCGAGAAGGTGCAGATAAAAAACAAGAGAAATTGGAATCTATGGAAAAGCGTCTCAAAGATCGGGTAAAAGTTGCACAAGATAACATGCAGCGTATACGTGACCAGTATAAAGAAGCCCAAGAACGATTTAAAGTACACAAAGAAACATTGTTAAAGTTACATACTAAAGTAAAGAATTGTAAAGAAGATACAGAAAAACAAGGGAATTGTCAAAACGAAAAAAAGATGCTGCGAGGAGGTGTTAAAGAGCATCTGTTGAAAACTACTGAAGTTATCCTTCATTCCATTGAGAAATTGCGTATAAAAATCGAAGCCGCGGAAAACTTAGAAGAAAGTGATGTTACCGCTGCTTTGGAAACCCTTACTAAACTTGAAGCTGAGGTAAAAGCTGAACAAGAGAAAATCAAAGCTTTGACAGAAAACTCAAGCGCACAAGAAATAAAGAGTGAAATAAAAGAGTTAAAAGAAACCTGGAAAGAAGTTAGGAAAGAACAACAGCGATTGATCGTGCTTTCGACTAATGCTAAAGTGGAAACATTGCTTGAAAAGCACCATGGATTAGTGCGAAGCATGGAAGCACGAATTGCTGCGGCAACAAAAGCAGGCGCAGACACGAGTGATTTAGTAGCGATTGAGGCTCGTTTTGAAACCCATATCACAGCTTTAGAAGAGAAATATAAAGCCGCGAAAGAAAAATGGCAGCAATCTGATCACACTGAAACAGCACGTAAAGAATGGCAGTTAGCCTTACAGGAAATTCGAAAGGGAATGAAACAATCGCAGGAGATACTTCGTGAATTTATGCATGAATTTCGAAGTTTACGCGTAAAAGAAGAAATTTCCGCTGAGACTAAAGGAGAAGTTGCTACAGGAAAAGAATAAACAAAGTTTTTATTCTTTCTTTATTTACCGGTGATATAACATGAAATGGATAATCTCTCTATTGGTCGTATTTTCGATCCTGTTAGCAGGTTGTGAGACTATACAACCAGTGGAAAAAGAGGATGTTGTTCCTGCTACGGCAGAAGAGAAGGATCTGGCTGTAAATGTAGATGAACTTGACGAATTGGCAGATTATCTTGATGAGGATATCAGCTTTCAGGAAGTCGAAAGTGTTGATGTAGACTAAATTTTTTTCTTTATTTTTTATTGGGTTCTTTTTCTCTATATACTAAAAAGAATTAGGTTCGAAATTTAACATAAATATTTATAAATGGGAGTTTACTGTAAATCCTAATTTTAAAAATGACAGATAAAACCCTGTGGGAGGAGTTTAACCTTGCTGAAAATAATCCTGACCAAGGTGGTGGTATTCTTTACGCAATGAGATTTGATGTGGATAGGATTAAAGCCCATAGGGAAGCAGTTGTAGGAGCTTTGCAGGGTATGGGTATGGAGTTACAAGAATCTCATGGTTTATTGGCATTGGTTCCGAAAACGGCTCTTTCTGAATCCGATCAAAGAAGAGTCTACGCATTGGCGGAAGAATTATCAGTTTTGAATGAAGCAACAGAATATCAAGAGAAAGGATTCGGAAAATTTAGAAATTTGGGCGAACTTAAGAATGGCTTAGTGTCAACTTATTTTTCTCTCTTTCTTGATGAAAGGAATTTAGTAGCTGCTTATAACTTAGTAACAATGGGAATACCTCAAATTGTACAAGACCTAAAAATTTCAATAGCTCAAGGAAAACGATTTTCTGCAAAAGAAAGACATACTATTGATGATTTATTAACATTTGCAGTAACAAGAGAAAGGCAACTAAATAAACTAAAAATAGTTTTTATAGGTTAAGTGTCTTTTCTCTACGTGCGAGGCAAATTCTCTTGTTAATTCGCAACTTTTTAGTTTCTTAAAGATAATCTTTAGGAAAAAATTACGAATAACTTATAGAAATTAAATGATCTAAATTTGTCATTGTCAATTACTGTTTTAGGGGCATACCCGTAGTCGAATCATTACAGTGGAAATGGTTTTACCCTTTGAACTTCTCGGACTTGCGCCCCCATGAACATGGAGATTGAACATAAAGGCTGCTTCCTTCCGGATCTGACCTGGTTCTGCCCAAGTCCATCCCACAGGACAAGTCGTCTACGAAGCGGCAAAGGACCACAACAACTCTAACGACCCTTCTTTGGGCTTCGGCTCCGTGTAAAGCTCGTTCACGGTAACAACGCAGGGCTAGCGCGCCAGCCTAGCTCTCCCTCACAGTTTTTTGTCGATAATAAGGAGGATGAGAATTATATTTAAAGGTTTAGGTAGATATAGCTCTGTAGAAAAAGTCGCCGCCTAGGCCTATAAGTAACCTGAGAACTGCTATTCGTAAGACCAGCTGGTAGACGCCGCTGCTCAAAATAAGATATGAAGACGGTACGAAGGTTACGGTCAAGGCGACTTTTTCGAGATTTTCTACAGAGCCGGTAGATATAAGAAAAGAATCACAGATCCATCCTAAACTCCTTTCCATGATCTTTAAAGCCAAATTTCTCGTACCAACGATGTAACTTTTCCCTTCCATAACGGCTGGTCAGAATGACTTTATAACAGCTTTGTTTTCGTGCTTCTTCAATTAAGGTTTGGATAATTTTTTTTCCGTATCCTTTTTGACGATATTTTTCACCGACATAGATGTCTTCAAGATATCCTATTAAAGAAGGTTGTTTATGAAGCTCATTTTTCATTATGTAGAGATAGCCACGGCCAATAACTTTTTCTTTTTCAAGAAGTGAGATTTTGAGACCCTTACTCATGATTACTTCTTTTTTTAATTTCATGGAATGCTGAAAGGTTACTTTCTATTAATATGTTTTGGGAATTTTGAGAAAATAGGAATGATCTTAAAAAATGGAAAGTAAACAAAAACGTTTTTAAAAGGAGTATTGTTTCTGAAGTAGAGATAGCGGAGTAGGGCAGTCAGGAGTGCCCGCAGGGCTCATAACCCTGAGGTCGGTGGTTCAAAAGCCAGTTACACTAAGTGAATTGTATTCAAGTTAGTGTAGTAGCTTGAAAGTCCACCCTCCGCTATTTTCTTTGGTGGTTTTAGGTATCGAAACAATGATGGTTGAAGAAAGAAAACAAGAATTCCAAATTGTGGAAGAAAATGGACCTGCATATGTTTATTTAGAAAGTATGCTTTTGTGTACTTATGATCTTCATTGTGCTCTGCTGACAGTAGCAGCCGATCCTTGTGATATTGCTGAGATTCCGGTAGTAGCAAAAACCATTGCATTTCAACAAATACCATGGCCCTTTCTTTTGAGTGTTAATGGTCATCACAATTCTGTTTTCTTTCCTGCCGTGCAAAGGATTGCTGCCTTTCCTGGGGAAGAACGAACTCTCATTTTAGAGTCAGTAGATTATAATCGTGATTTTAGAGTTTTAGAAGCTCTTTTCTGGATTCCACCCACCGATTATTTAGGAAGAGTACTTCTCTTCTGTTCCCGCTTCCTTGCTAAAAGAGAGTTTTAATTCTCATGTCACCATTAAAGTTACTTCAATTTCGTAAAAGAATAGATAAAATGGATAGATCTCTTGTTTTGTTGCTGGCAAAAAGAGTTTCATTTAATCTATTTCGTAGATAATCTCCTTCTTCCCCCCTGCGTAAGCCTGAAAAAGGATTTCCCTGACTGTAATAATCGTGCCACTCTTAAACTTGAAACTACCGCCTTCTAATAGCCAATCTGTCTTTTGATTATTCATTTCGAGACGTACACGTTCCGCTTCCAGAAGATAAATTCGGAGGGTGATATTAGCCGTAATGTTCACACTTTCTCCTGCTTTTAGTACAGGATAGATTTCAGCAAGTGTTACAACTGGTGTGCTACTAGTACCTTGAGTGGATATATTCGATATATTTTCTGGCGGCTTGCATTCTCCATTTTCGCATCCATAGTCACATTTTGTTCTTTTAATCCAGTTACAGTCCTCTTTTTGAAACCCTTTTTCCTGGTTATTTTTGCATTTAAAGCCAGCTTCACAGGTGGAAAGTTTCTTACAAGTTCCATTGATACAGCCTAACTCACATTCAGTTTTTTGGGAAAAACCACAACTGGCGTTGCGATAGGCTTTCATAGAAGTACTAATACATACCCAAGAGGAAGTACAATCTGAAAGAGTTTCACTAGGTAAGGTTGTGTCTGTTTTGTTTTCTAAAAGAGGAGAAGGGGCTGCTTTCTCAACAACTATAGTAGGAAGTGTATCCTCTACTTGCTGGGAAGGAAGACAAGCGGTAATAAGAAATGACACTATAAGTAAAATCGTGGAACTATACACCTGGGCTTTTTTAAATTTCACCATCTTTTAGATAAATTTAGGTTTTTGACACTTCATTTAAATTTTACGGTTTTTTTAGCGTATTCTTTAAAAGTTTACTTAACAACATAAGCTAATATGAAACCCTCACCAATTGGCCCGTTAGTACAGAGCTATTCTCAGACCGCCTTGCCTCCCTCATCGAAATCAGAGCGATTTTCTGTGAAATATCTTGCCAGTCGAAGTGCGAACGGGAGGGTTTCATATCAGCTAACAACATAGAAAAGTCTTTAAAGAGATTTTTCTTCCCGTTTAATTATTATGAACTATCTTTATAAGAGTATTATTCAGACTTTAAGTCAGATTAAAACTCACCCTCGGCTTTTTATTATATTATTTTTCATTCAATTTATTTTTTTAGTAACTTTTTCCCTCTTTACTTTACATTACCAATTCAAGGTTCTTAAAAATATTCAGGAAATTGTTCAGCCTTTACAAACTGCCAATTACGATCCAGCGCTTCTAGAAGAAGGGAAACCATTTCTTTCCGATCT
The DNA here is from genome assembly GCA_018303445.1 of Candidatus Woesearchaeota archaeon. Taxonomy (GTDB): domain Archaea; phylum Nanobdellota; class Nanobdellia; order Woesearchaeales; family GW2011-AR9; genus JAGVYE01. The sequence continues at coordinate 12,192 of JAGVYE010000030.1, read as the reverse complement.
AAGCACTCTGCGGCAAGGTTACACCTCGATAAAAAAGAATCTCACAACCTTCTTCTTTTCCCTTAGCTTTCTGTATATAACTATCAATGCTGGAATTTGGACTCTCAGCCATTATCTTTTCCATAAAAAGAAAAATTTTTTGACGCAATGGTTTAACTTTATCGTAACTTCCTTTCTTCTTATTATTCCTTTCTTAATATTAAGTTATTTTATTCTCAAGAAAAAATTCATTTCTGGAGCTGATGTAACATCGTTTTCATCTACCGCTAAACTATTATTGTACGGGTTCTTAATTTTTTATTATCTTCTTCTGGTCAGTTATGCTTTTCTTGATAAAACACCCTGGAAGGAATTTGTTCAAAAAATATACATTCTCAGCATCTTAAGAATACACAAAACCTTGCCAGCTCTGGCTCTTATATTTGCTTTCCTAATTTTCAATCTATATCTCCTAAGCACGGCTCTTAATACCCAGCAGCCTTTCTTTGTTGTTCTGATGCTGCTTTTCCTTTTCGTTTTCCTCCTTACTTTTAGTAAGATTTTTTGGATTGCCGCTCTTCAGGAAATAGACCATGAAACAGATTCTTCTTGACACCAACGCCTTGCTGGCCATTCACGAACTCAAAATCGACCTCTTTACAGAAATAGAAAAATGCTGTAATTTTCATTATTATCTCGCAGTTTTGCAAGGAACGATTGATGAATTAGAAAAAATCAAAGCAGAACAGCGAGGGAACTATAAACAAGCTGCTAAATTAGCTTTGTCGCTTCTAAAAACAAAAAAAATTTTGGTCATTCCAGAAAAAGGAAAGGTCGATGACCTTTTGGTAAAACATTCTCAGCAAGGAGATCTCATTGTAACACAGGACCGGGAGTTGAAAAAGAAACTGAAGAAACCTTATTTAACCATTCGGCAGAAGAAAAAAGTTGTGATCGTAAGCTAAAAGTTAATGAAAAAACTAAATATTGCAAAATAATGATCTGTCTTTCAAAATTTGGTTGAGAGAAAATATATTTTGAACCATTGTCTTCAACTAAAGAACAGCAAAATATATAAAGAATTTTCCAAAACCTACTTAGATTCAAGTTAATAGGGGGAGGATGATTATGGTCGTAGAGCAACTTGCAATTATTATGAGTGTACTTGCGTTAGCGTATGCTGGATATTTATCGTATAGAATTATGAAAGTTTCTCCAGGAACAGAAAAAATGCAGGAGATTGCCAAGGCCATTAAAGACGGGGCAATGGCTTATATGGCTCGGCAGTATAAAACCATTACTATTTTTGCCGTGATTATTACTATTATTCTTTACTTTCTTTTTGGTCTTCCCATCGCAGCAGGATTTATTTCTGGAGCACTTCTCTCTGCTCTTTCAGGATACTTAGGCATGAGTATTTCTGTACGTGCTAATGTACGAACGGCAGAAATAGCGAAGAAAGGGCTAAAAGAAGCTCTTGACTTGGCTTTTAAAGGCGGTGCTGTAACCGGAATGGCCGTAGTGGGATTAGCTCTTTTCATTGTCAGCATCTTCTATTTAATCTTTAAAGATCCCGCCTTGCTTGTGGGTTTGGGATTTGGCGCTTCGCTGATCTCTCTTTTTGCCAGGGTGGGAGGAGGGATTTACACGAAAGCCGCTGATGTAGGAGCCGATCTCGTGGGAAAAGTAGAAGCTGGCATTCCTGAAGACGATCCAAGAAATCCGGCCACAATTGCTGATAATGTTGGCGACAATGTGGGAGACTGTGCTGGAATGGGAGCCGATTTATATGAAACTTATGTTGTTACTCTTCTTGCCGCGATGTTGATGGGCGTTCTCCCCGCTGTAACGAAAACATTTAACCAAACAGTAGAATATCCTCTGATGTTAGGAAGTGTGGCGATTATCGCTTCGATTATTGGAACTTTTTTCGTACGTTTAGGAAAATCGGGAAATATCATGGGAGCTTTGTATAAAGGGTTAATTGCCTCGGGTATTATCGCTGCGGGAGGATTTTATTTTGTCACAATTTATACCAAAAACTCTGTAAACTTATTTTTAGCCACCATTGTAGGTTTGGTAATTACTCTTTTAATTAATATTATTACAGAATATTACACCAGCACAAAATTTAAACCCGTTAAAGAGATTGCTGAAGCTTCCGTGACAGGAGCAGGAACAAACCTCATAAAAGGTCTTGCTGTCGGAATGCAATCCACTGTTTTACCAGTAATTGTTATTGCTGCAGGCATCATCGCAGCGTATCTTCTCGCAGGCATTTACGGGGTAGCTATTTCTGCTGTAGCGATGCTTTCCTTAACAGGTGTTATTATTGCTTTAGACAGTTACGGTCCTATTACAGACAATGCCGGAGGTATTGCCGAAATGGCAGGATTAAGTGAAGAGGTTCGTAAAAACACCGATGCCCTAGATGCTGTTGGCAACACGACAAAAGCGGTAACGAAGGGATATGCCATTGGTTCTGCCGCTCTGGGATCACTAGCCTTGTTTGCCGCTTTTACACAAGAAATTAATCTTGCCACCGACAAATCATTAACTTTTCTAATTACAGACCCTGCAGTTATCGCCGGTTTGTTTATCGGCAGTATGTTACCTTTTGCCTTCTCTGCCGTGTTAATGACCGCAGTAGGAAGTTCAGCACAAAAAATTGTGATGGAAGTGCGCCGACAGTTTAAAGAAATAAAAGGTCTCATGGAAGGAAAAGCGAAACCAGAATATGGAAAATGTGTGGATATTGTAACCCAAGCGGCATTAAAAAACATGATTACACCAGGTCTTATTGCGGTAGTTGCCCCCTTGGCTGTTGGTTTCTTATTAGGAATAAAAGCCTTGGGCGGATTACTCATCGGCGTCATTCTGTCTGGTTTAATGATGGCTCTCTTTATGGCTAATACTGGTGCTGCCTGGGATAATGCAAAAAAGTATATTGAAAAAGGTAATTTTGGCGGCAAGGGAAAAGAAGCACATAAAGCCGCGGTTATTGGCGATACGGTAGGAGATCCATTTAAAGATACCGCCGGACCAGCTTTAAACGCATTAATTAAAGTTATCAATACTCTGGCACTCGTCTGTGTGCCATTATTCGCGGCATATGGGATGACCTTGTTTTGATTTTACTTATCAAGTTTTGGTAAATTTTTAAATAGTTTTGCTTAATTGACAACAAGAAAGATTAAATACTCTCACTCATTCTAGTAGAATTGGTGTGACGTGGCGTTTCGTTCTCTCTCTGCAGCTATAATAGGAGTAGTATTATCGGTAAGCACTCTGGCAAAAGCGGAAGAAGCTTCAGTTCCCCCTTCACACCCGGTTACAGTTTCCAGCTCTGTTTCTTTTCCTACTCTCGATCTTCGTCTTGGAGTTAGAGTCCCGCCTCAAATAACTTTTGATACTTATAACAGATGCCCACCTCAATTTAGAGAGATCCTTCAACCGCCGCCTTTCGTTACAGAGCTTCCGCTAGCAAATCCTTTGAGAGAACTGGTTCTAGATGCTTTTGGTGGTGAAAAGAGTACAGATTCGGAATACGATGATCTGCGACGCGAAATACTTGAATCTAGACCTTCCCTTTGTGTAAGGGAAGAAGCCTTTACCCCGCCACAAAAAGAGTCCTTGGAAAGAGCCCTTTCTCCTTTTCCAAAAGAAAGCAGTGTGAAAGAGATTACTGGAGGAAGCCACACCTCCATTCGCTTAGAACTTCCGGGAGATTTACATTATGTACTCTTAGGAGAAGAGAGACATCGGATTGAATATGAAGCGGGCAGTCTGGCATATTCTTTTATTGATAAAAATTTAGAAGCAATAATAGATGGTAAGAAAAAAACTTACCATTTACCAAGCCTAAGTTTAAAGAACATCACCATTGGAAATATGTCTCTTCAAAGCTTTAGGGAAGAATTAAAAAAATTTCCCGAAGCTAGAGATGATTTTGGAAGCGCCGTAGATAACTTTACCACAAGCGTATTACATGCTTTAGACCTTGTTCAAGATAATGGCCAACCTACCGGACGGGGGCTTGAACTAGGCCTTAAGTTACGTGGTGTTTTCGAGAAAATTTTACCCCAATACTTGGCAAATGACGGAGTTATTGATCCCGATGAATGGGGAAAAATTGAAGAAAGTGTAAGTCGAGAAATTAAAGCCTTCAGAAACGATGAGTTGAATGAAGCTGAAAAAGAAGCTTTGGATAAAGAACTCACAAAGTTTCGCAACAACTTTGCCGCCTTGCAGTGGAATCATCCTCTTATAGAAAATATTTGGAGAATTTTTTCTCGCGGTCTTTTCTCAGAAATTAAACTTGGAGCGATCAGTATTGCTGATGCCTACGCGATGCTGCGAGCTCTGGGACCTGATCTCTACAACTTAAAATTAAAAAATAATGTCCTTTCTTTCGCATCAAAACCATTGCACAGCACTTTGGATGGACGATCATCAAATTTCAAAGAAATTTATTACGGAGATGAGCGAAGATTTGTTGAAACTAACGATCATACTATCCAATTGTCAGCTACAGGAAAAGTGGAGCTTTTAGCACAGTTAACAGAAGGAACAGAACTTAAAAATTACCTTCCAGAACGATATAGAGAGGATTTTGATCTTCTCAAGCTCATTTTAGCTATCGATCCTAAGTTTCCGGATATAGAAATAATGGCAGCGGGAGAATTTCTTTCTAAATTTTGGGCTCTGAAATCCAATGGTTTTATGACTGATTTCAAAAGAAAACACTACACTTTAGGAATAGACATTTCTTTTGGCTTAGGATATGAAAACTTAGCTTCAGGTTCAGCTTTTTTTCATGGATTTGCCGATAGTAATAAAGCTAGTATCGGAGCTGATTTTCAAGGAGAGATTCAAATTTGGCAATTTCAACGAAAGCAGCAACAAGTGGGATTTTTTTTGCTAGGAGACTTTCCTTCTTCTTGGTTTGAAACAAGAATATGGACAGAATTGGAACAATCTGCAAAGATGATGGAATATTTGGGAGCAACATGGAAATTTCGCGCAGATTATCAGATCAATCTCCAACAAAATGCTTGGTCGCAAACAAAATTAACAGAACGAAACACCTTCTCAACCCTTAATTTTGGAGGATCATTGCGAGGTGGTGTTAACCTTGGACTTGTGGATCTTTTCGTATTTACTGACTTTCAGAGCGGGGGAGGAGGATTTTTCATAAACACGCCACGAGTAAATGCTTGGGGAGAATGTTCATTCTGGCAGTACTGCCAAGCTGCAGTAAGGTTAGCAACAGATAATTACTTAAATACAAAAAAAGCGAGAGAACATTTTTTACGATTGCAGCACCTGGAAGACTCAACATTGGCGGGTGTTGAGTCCATAAGAGTTCATGAAAATTATCTCTTTAACATGCATGCTTCAGGACTTTTTCTTGACGCAGCTTTTTCGTATCGTCTTTCGGATGCTTTTCCTTACGAAAGACCCACTAACAGCCAGGTTGGAGTAGTTATGGTTGAGCCAACAATAGGGAAAAGCATCAATCTTTATTGGGGAATGAAATATGAGGGAAATTTTGTTGATGTTCATGGTCTAAAACTTGACCTTGGGTCAAAATATTGGGAAAGTTTCTTTGGAATAAAATGGGCGAAAGATAAAACAAGAAACTCAAATGCAATTTATGCCACCTCTGGATTGACTTTCCATTTTAGCAAGTTTGATTTAGTTAGTCGTCATGAACTGTATCCTGCACCGCTTGATGAAGAACCAGAGTATGTTCAAACTGAAAGCATTAATCCTCATACGGGAAAGGCTATCAGAAGATACAAAGTTCAAAAAGAAGAAAATTATAAAATTCTTATTGAGCTAAGAAGTAGTCCTGACGCCATTGACCAGCTTCTCGAAACTATCATCGCTAATGCTGCCAAAGTAAAACTGCATGATCTGACTTTTGTTTTACAAGATAGGTTCAGAATACCTTATCATTATTCAGGAGAAGTGGCAATGAGAGTTTCTTTCGGCAATCTCTCAGTCTATAATGAAGTTACGGGTGTTATTTCAACGACAGGAGAAAGATCTCTAGCACTCGTAACAGAAGCAAATTATAATCTCTACGCTGGTTTTGGGCCAGCTTTACATACAACTGTATACCTTGACAGAGAGAAGGAAAAGAAATCCCTTATTCCTGGTTTTGGCTACGAGGGCAGACCCATTAAAGATCATTATCTAAAAGCCCAGATTTTAGGATGGGAAAGAGATGGAATGTACACAGAAGTTAAGGTACGATACATTTACAATGATCAAACTAAAAAAATTTCACCATACCTAAAGATCGATGGACATTCCAGATTTACTTTGACTTTGCCTGATGGTGTAACGCCAGCCGCCGAAGATCATGAAAATTCTCTCAGAGTTCTGCCAGGAGTAAGGAACGGTCCTTTCATTTTCACTGCTTACGGAGAACTTAAAAAGAAGGAGGCGTTTACAGGAGACGTTGGATTCGCCGTAGGCGTTGATTTTCTTTCATTTTAGAAAGTAAAATATAAGTAATAGAACAGGTATACTAACAAAGAAATGGAAGATATTTTGTCAAGACTAAGAGAATTAGAGAAAGAGAGCATCACTAGAAGAATTCCCATTCTGGGGAATGAGAAAGGCAAATGGCTTCTTGCTAAAGTAAAAGAACTTAAACCACAAAAAATGTTAGAATTAGGTACCGCAAATGGGTATAGCGGCTGTATTTTAGGAAGCGAAGGAGGAGAGTTGTTAACAATAGAAATTAATGAAAAAATTGCCGAAGAAGCCATGGAGAACTTTGTTCAGTTCGGCATTAATGCAAAAATACTCCTTGGCGATGGAGTAAAGATTGTACCTGAATTAGCAAAGACAAATAAAGCCCCGTTGTTTGATCTTATTTTTATTGATTTTACAAAGAAAGGTTACCTGAAAGTATTAGAACCAAGTGTGCAATTAGTAAGAAAGGGGGGATTTATTATCGCTGATAATATTACCTTTGACGATTGCCAAGATTTTAAAAAAAAAGTCTTTTCTCATCCGCAGCTGAAAACGGAAATTATAAAGATAAAAGACGGGTTGAGCTGGAGCAGAAAAGTGTGATTTTTATACCACCAAGAATCTCGTCTAAAAAGGTCGCAGCCGATGCTCGACGAGTGAAACGAGAACTTTTCAATAACGCCAAAAATAGATAAAGTATTTAAAGAAGCAACCTTCTCCAAAGAATTAAGTGATATTCAATGTTCTGTCAAAAATGTGGCTCGATATTGCGTCCTAGAGATAAAGGGGGGAAAAAAGTTCTCTTTTGCAGCTGTGGTTTTACAAAGAATCCGGAAGAAGAAATTTCTCCGGAAATTAAAGAAATTGTGCTTCAAGGGAAGAAAATAGAAGTTATTGAAAACACAGAGACTCATCCTAAAATTCGTATCAAGTGTGAAAAATGCCAGAATATGATGGCTTATTATTGGACACAACAAACCAGAGGGGCCGATGAACCAGAGACACGCTTTTTTAAATGTGCGAAATGCAGTTATACCTGGAGGGAGTATGCGTGAACTCCCGGCAGCTTTATTCTTCATTGCTTTCTAGTTCTCAATTTAAAGAATGGAAAAAAAAGCATGGAGAGACTTACCTTTCTCATTTTTTTTGTTCCTTGCGCCGTGATTTCACTCCCAAAAGCAATTGGGAAATTGGCTTTTTTAATAAAATGAATGCAAAGATAACGGTTTTTGTAAATGTCGAAAAGGGCTTTATTGAAAAGCCGGAAGATGAAGTTTTTAGTAAAGAAGCGCCACATATAGATAAACTGGAAGTTTCAACTATGAAATTTGACTTTGATGGAGCTTTGATGATATATAAAGATAAAGCTCCTGTCTTCTTTTCTAATCAGCCTTTGGGTGATGGCTTTGTTATTCTGCAAAACAAGAATGGAATGCCGCTCTGGACTTTTACCTTTGTAAGCCAGACGTTGCAATTCTGTACTATGGCGATAAACGCAAAAACGGGAGAAATAGTAAGCCACGATATTGTTAATGTTGTGCAAAAATAAATATCCAAGATGAGCGTCAAAATAACCTATTTTGTTCATGGAACAACAATAGATAATGAAAAAGATATTGCCACGGGATGGTTACCTGGAAAATTGTCAGCAAAGGGGAAGAAAGAGGCTCAAGAGTTGGGAAAGATTATTGCGGGCAGACGATTCACAGTTGTTTTCTCTTCAGATTTGAAGAGAGCTGTAAATTCAGCAGAGCTGGCTTTTGGTGACAAATATCGAATTATTCTAGATAAAAGATTACGAGAATGTAATTATGGAAACTGGAATGGAAAAAAGAAAAATTGGGAAATTACTAATTATGTAGAAAAACCATATCCAAACGGTGAAAGTTATAAAAACGTGGAAAGAAGAGTAAAATCATTTTTGGAATTTTTGAAAGAGAAATATTCTAAAAAGCATATTGCTATTGTTGCACATCAAGGACCGCAATTAGCCCTTGATGTTCTTTTGAAGGGGAAAACCTGGAAGCAGGCGATACGAGAAGATTGGAGATTAAAGAAGAAATGGAATCCAGGATGGATCTATGAAGTCAGAAATTAACGTCTCTTTTTTTTCTTCCTTGCCTTAGCCAACTTTATCAACTTTAATACTTTTGATTTTTTACTTCCTTTACTAGGACTTCTTCCCCCTTTTCGTCTTCGTTGTGCTTTTCCCTGGGAAGATCTTTTCTTCTTCACCACTTTTCTTTTTTTCTTTACCATGATATTATTATCTTACATCTGGACTCGGTGAGGAAGTGCCTCAAACATCTCTTGAACTGAACTTAACCTATCAATATGTTTTAAAGGTTATCTTCGTCGCGCCTGAGTTGTCGCTTAGCAGATGGAGATTTCGTAGAGTGAGTTATAGTCCAGTCACCCTATTAATAGACAGACATCCACCAGAGGCTACTCGATCGCATCCTTTTCAGGACAACCGAATTATCCGTGTAGATTTTTATAAGGAAATTATTAGCTATATAAATTTTTAGGACAACTTAAGAGTACTTACATTTGCTTAATTTTGGAATTCTTCTCATTCCTACTTTTCCATTCTCTGACCTGATTCTTTTCCAGCTTCTGTACTATTTCTTTTTCCACGTTTATACTTAAACAGCCCGCAAGATGAAGGGTGCGAAAGATAATATCACCTAGTTCTTCTGCAAAATGATCGTTCTTTTGATGTCGATATGCTTCATAAGCTTCAGACACTTCAGAATGGATCAAGGCGATCTTTTCTGATATGGAAATCTCTTCTGGTTTAGTTCCCCAACCTTTTTCTTGGGCTTGTTGCATGATCAGTTTTGTGAGCAGTTGAAAAGTATGTGCTGTGTCCATATAATATTTAAAAAGTAAATTATTTATAAATCTGTCTTTTTCTCATTCCTTTTTTTTGAAAAAGAATGATACCAAACAAACAATGAAGTAAACAAGTATAGTAATTGGTACAAGAGCAATAAGTGTCAGTATAGTGCCTGATTCCAGATCTCTGCAGGGGGTACACTTAGAAGTTGTATCCACACATGGCTTACACTCGACTATGCCCCCATAGCCGATCTCAAATACTATTAATTCAAGTATTACAATTATAATTAATGAAATTATGATCTTCTTCTTAGACAAACGAAAAAATTCTTTACACATTCTTCGTTGTTCTTTCTGCAACCTATAAATACTTTTCTATAACTTCAAACATGGTGTTTTCATTACTACAAAAGAAAAATATCCTTTCACTCTCTAAGATAGGAAACCGTCGTTTTTGTCGTCGAGTGGTATCAGCTTAAAGAATATAGTTTTGATGTTAATAGTCTTTATATACTTTTCACCTTTCAAATTCTTGCTGATAGATGTTGTCAAAAAAGGGGTGATAGTTGTTTCCATGAAAGCAATCTCGTATAAAGCAAAGATAAATAGTAAGAAACTTGATTCGTTTTTTTCTGATAAAATAGAAGAGAAGAAAAAAGAAGAGTAATTTTATATTTTTTTCTTTTACTTAATCATCGCGACTAAAACTGGAGAAGGGATATTTCTGATTAGGTAAACTTATAACATTTAATAATTTAGATGTGTATTATGTGGCCATTCAAGTCTAAAGACGACAGAAGAATAAAAAAGATAGTTGATCACGTAGTTAAACTTGCCGTTAATGAACTTAAACATAAAGGATTAATTTCGCTATACGTTGCGGGGACGATTTTAACAAGAGATCGAATACCATAAAGCGATATAGATCTTTTTGGTATTGTTGAATCTAACTTCAACTTTAACGAAGAAGTGAGAATCAATTCCATATTTGAATTGAAAAAGCAAGAGTTTTGTGGCAGTTTTGAAACCAGATTTCGAGGAATTCCTATTTGTTCCTTAAAAGGCGGAGAACAAAAAGGAGTAATAAAGTTTTTTAAACCTGAATGATTCATTAAGAAACTTCCATTTTTCAAGCATTTTTTGGGGAAAAAGTTCAATTTTTACAAAGATTTCCCTGTTAAACCAATGGAGCTAAAAGAAGAAGCATTATTATTAATAGAACAGATAGAATTAAAGTATTAAAGCGCTACAGAGTAGAAGCACAGAAAGAATACGGATTCAAGTTTGATATCTCATACCTTGCATTATCTAGACATCTTATTAACGAAAGAATGCCCTCATTATAAATTTTCGTAATGACTTTTCACTTTCTGATAAATTTGCTGATGTATCTCTTCTCGTAACTTTGGTTTTTGGCCATCATCACAGGGAATATAAATCCAGTTCTCTTTGGTATCGTTTTTCACGCAAAATAAAAAAGCCTGTTCGGCATTACGAAGATGGTCGAGATCTTCTTCATGAATATCCCTTTTCTTGCCTTGCGTATACTCGCGCGGCGCTTTTTTATCTACTAAATGTTGCCCGATCTCCGGTTTCATATGAAGGAAGATAGTAAGATTAGGTACAGGGATTTGAAAAAGACCATACTCTGCTTCATTAAGCCAATTTAAACATTCTTTTCTTTCCTCTTCTTTTGTTATTTTTCCTAATTGATGGCCTTTATTCGCTGAAACATAACGGTTAGAAATGACGATTTTCCCTTCATTAAGCCATTGTTTTATTTTCTCTGAAGCAGCAAAGCGGTCTAAAGCATAGAAAAGAGAAGCTTGTTTAGCACTTACATCTTGTGCTGAACCAAATTCGCCGCGTAGATATTTTTCAACGAAAACAGCCGACCAGGTTCCATATTGAGGAAAATCTATTTTTTCAACCTCCTGTCCTTCTTTTCTCAGGCGTTCTACGAGAAGTTTTGTCTGTGTAGCTTTTCCCGAGCCATCTACTCCATCAATAACAATAAAAAGACCATTTTTTTTCATTATATCACTAGAGATGAAAAGCATTTTAAAAGATTATGGTTTTTAGTGTTAGTATGTACAAATTAGTCTGTGTCGTAGGGATGCCTGGGGCAGGAAAAAGTTGCGTGGGAAAGATATTTTCTGAAAGTGGTTTTTCTTACCTTCGTTTTGGTCAAATTACCATTGATTTGATAACAGAAAGAAAATGGGAACAAAATTCAGAGAATGAGAGAAAAGTACGGGAGGAGATAAGAAATAAATCAGGTATGGGGGCCTATGCTATCTTAAGCATCCCTAAGATTGATGCTTTGCTAAGGAAAGGTAATGCCATTGTTGACGGCTTATACAGTTGGAGTGAGTATAAGATTTTAAAAGAAAAATATGGTTCAAGGATGGTGGTCATGGCGGTGTATGCGCCTCCCTCTTTGCGGTATAAACGATTATCTTCTCGTACTGATGTCGATGAGAAACTTATCAACAGATTAATCCCGGTTGAAGAAGCACAACAGAGAGATTATGCGGAAATTGAGAATATTGAAAAAGGCGGCCCCATTGTCATGGCAGACTATACCATTCTTAATATCGGAAGTAAAGAAGAGTTTGAAAAGAATGTAAAGAAAATCATGAAATTTATATCCCTTTAAAGATCATGATGATAATGAAAATTTAAAGAATTGTCGTATCTTGAAACTATTTCCTTTCGATAGATAAATTGGTTTCATTTTATTAAGCCTCCGCTCTCATTTTCCTCTCAAAAGCTTGTGCTGGTGTCTCCAGCATTTCAAAATTAAGTGCTCGATGTGGCCTTATTTCATTGTACCACTGTACAAATTCTTCTTTGGTTGCAAATGCAGACCTATGGTAATCA
>JAGVYE010000027.1 GCA_018303445.1 Candidatus Woesearchaeota archaeon | reverse complement strand
AGAAGCTGCGGAAATCAGGCTTCCGCTAGGAAGAAATAAGCTGCTGGATTTAATCAAATACCGTTCAAAAATGAAGATGACGAAAAGATGACAGTATCCTCCTATACGGGGGATTTTTATGCAATCCACTTTATGAGTTCGACAACTCTATTGCTGTATCCCCATTCATTATCATACCAAGCCACGACTTTAAGAATTCTTCTATCAACAACATTGGTCAATTTCGTATCAACAATAGCAGAATGAGAATTATGGATAATGTCCGTAGAGACAAGTTCACCTTCTGAAGATTCAATTATCCCTTTCATTTTTCCGGTGGATTCTTTCTTAAATAAGTTGTTCACCTCTTCCGGAGTTACGTCTCTCTCGGTTTCAATGGTGAAGTCTGTTACGCTTCCATCAATAATTGGCACTCTGAAGGCAAGCCCTCTAACTTTCCCTCGTAATTCGGGAATAGCCTCGACGGCAGCTTCATCCGCACCAGTAGAAGTGGGAATAATATTTAATGCGGCAGCCCGGGCTCGGCGCAAGTCTTTATCTGGCCCGTCAACAACCTTCTGTGTAGCGGTGTAAGCATGAATGGTCGTAAAGAAGCAGCGTTTAATGCCGATATGATCTTGAATTACTTTTAAGACCGGTGTAACACAGTTTGTGGTACAAGAAGCATTAGAGATAATATGATGCTGCTTTTTGTTATAGGCTTGATGGTTAACACCAAGAACAATAGTCGTGGTATTAGAAGGACAAGCTTTATTCGCTTCGCATTTGCAAGGAGCGGAAATAATAACTTTTTTTGCCCCGGCTTTGAGGTGATCCGCAGCTTTTTCTGGATCGGTGAAACGACCGGTGCTTTCTACTACGGCATCAATTTTTAATTTCTTCCATGGCAATTTTGCGGGTTCTTTCTCAGCTAAGACCAGAACTTTCTTCTTGCCAATAACAAAATACCGGTTAGCTCCTTTAACAAACTCATTTAATAGACCCTGAACGGAATCATATTTTAGAAGGTGAGCTAATGTTTTTGTGTCGGTTAAATCATTTATGGCAACAAAATTAATTTTTTTATCCTGATAACCAGCACGGAAAACCATGCGGCCAATTCTGCCAAAACCATTAATGGCGACATTTATTACCACTCCAGATTCACCTCTTCAATGGAAGGTAAAGAAATTACTCTTTAAATAGCTTTTGTTGATAGCTGGTGGTTATTTCTTTGTAAAAAGCAGTGAGTTTCTTTGCCGCAAAGCGAAGTTGTTCCCTTTCTTCTTCATCTATTTGCCATTCTTGGATTTTGATAATGCCTTTTTTTCCTAGAATAATAGGAACACCCAGAGAAACATCAGAAAGACCATATTCTCCTGCAAGATTGACAGAACAAATCATTTCTTGGTGTTCATCATTCACGATCGCCTTTACCATTGCAGCAGTATGAGCCGCTGGAGCAAAAGTGGTAGCACCTTTCTTTTCGATAACAGTTAAAGCGGTCTTCTTTATTTTTTCACGGAATATTTCTTTTTCTTCTTCTGAGAATTCTTTCTTTTTTTGGTGAAAGTAAACTTTACTAAAAAGTGGAACTTGATGTTCTCCATGTTCACCTAAGACGAAGGCATCAAAATCCTGTTCCGGATACCCTAACGCGACTTTAAAACGGGCCGAATCGAGCTCTCCTCCAGACCCTACCACTTTCGTTCTCTCAAACCCTTGCCTGAAAATATGATTATTGAGAACATCCATTGGATTCGTGACGGTAATAATGATACTGTTACGAGCATATTTTTTAATTTCAGTAATAATAGAATCCATAATTTTGAGATTAATCTCAGCCAATTGTAAACGATCTTTCATTTCGAGAGTGCGCGGCTTTCCTGCGGTGATGATGACCATTTCAGAATCAATCAAATCAGAATATTCGCCAAATCTCACTTTCATCGTATTCTTACTTACTAACGCTTGCTGAATGTCAGCTGCTTGTCCCTCGGCTAAGTCTTTGAGAATGTCGATAATGATAAGTTCAGATACGATGCCTTGTGCAGCTATTTCATAAGCGATAGCTGAGCCTAAGTTTCCCGCGCCGATTATGGCCACTTTGGACATGTTTTTCTCCAAATGCAGTTTATTAATTAATTTTACCCTAAAATTTTATAAAGAAAGAGTTCTTAGGAAAGGATGATGCCCATTCGCCTTATTGAAGAAAAAGATTATGAGAAACTTACTTCTCTCTACAAAGCTTTTTTTAAAACCCACACTCTTTTCCAGAGAGAACGGGAGATTGTTATAGCCTATATTCTGAAAGAAGCCCTGGAACGAGAATTTCTGGTGTATGAAGAGCAGGGATTGATTAAAGGCGCTCTGGTTATTGTAAACAAAGGAACGAATGCAAATGGCTCGCACAAACGCTGGAAGTTTCGTCATATCGCTTTTGAATCCGAACGCATTGGAAAAGAACTTCTTGCAGAAGCTGAGAAGCGTGTCCGGCAACAATCGGCAACAGCTAAAGTGGAACTAACAATTGCTGAAAGTGAGGAAGGATTAGACTTTTATAAAAAACAAGAATATGCACAAGAAGGAACATTGCTGAATCATTATCGCTGGGGAGAGAAGTGTTATATTTTAGGAAAATCGTTTTTGTGAAATTTCTCTTAAAAAAACAATTCCATTCGAAAGGTTATTAAACGATTCTTAATTAATAATGTCGTGGTTAATTGTAACAAAATTGGATTGTGGACTGCAATTGTTGCGGTTGGAATACCACTTTTACTTGATTTAATATTATTTGCAGGATCTACTATAATCGAAGGATCTGGAGAGTCTTGGTCTGCATTAAGTTTTTTTATTGCAGCAATTATGATCTCTCTAACCGTTCCTCTAGGAATTATAACCTTAATATTAGGTCTAAAAGCGTTCCGACAGGAAAGACGAAGTGATGCCTTAATCGCTGGCTTGCTAGTGGTTATTTCAATTATAATTTATTGGCTTGCAGGAACTTTATTCCACCCTTATTTTGGTAAAAGTGGTTCTCTTTTATTACTTAATATAATTTCTTACGCAGCATACTTGACTGCCCTTATTGCTTTAGTCTTTTCAATAATTAAACTAATTAAAATATCAAAAAACTAACGTTACTTTTCATAAACTTCTGGATTAACTATTTTTTGGATTTCCTTCATTGAAGAACAATCTAGAGAGGTATTATTATTCAGTCCCAGTGTTGGTTCCATCCTAAAAGAAAAGTTCCTGCAAAATTTCCCTTACCAACAAAGTGGTCATGAACATATTTTAATGAAGAAATTTATA
Organism: Candidatus Woesearchaeota archaeon; assembly: GCA_018303445.1. Classification (GTDB taxonomy): domain Archaea; phylum Nanobdellota; class Nanobdellia; order Woesearchaeales; family GW2011-AR9; genus JAGVYE01. The sequence continues at coordinate 5,405 of JAGVYE010000027.1, read as the reverse complement.
AAGTTTCTGTAAATTAATTTCTCAAAGCTAAAATTATTTAAATCAACTAACTTAAACTCTTCTTAATGTCAGAACTAGAACTAATCCCTTCCACGGAGAAAATTGTTTTTAAAGATAAATTTGTGGAACGCTATTCTCAATTCACGGACTGGGAGGAATTCAGAAAATATTCCCTTTCTTTTTTGCGCCGTAGCATCAGAATTAATACACTACATGGGTCTGTCCATAAAATAAAGAAGAGTATTGAAGACAAAGGCTGGAGATTAGAACCAATCCCTTGGTGTAAAGAAGGGTTCTGGATTTCAAATCCGGAACGAAAAGATGTGGGAAATCTTCTGGAACACCATCTGGGAAAAATTTACGTGCAGGAAGCGGCGTCAATGATCCCCCCATTGATTCTTAATCCTCGTCCTGGCGATCTTGTTTTAGACTTATGCGCCGCGCCTGGAAGTAAAACGACGCAAATGGGAGCGATGATGAAAAGTTTTGGTTTGATTGTGGCAAATGATTATAAGGGATTGCGTCTTCAATCACTAGGGATAAACATTCAAAAAAGCGGTCTCACTAATGTTCTAGTGACGTTAATGAATGGAAACAATTTTCACGACTTTTCTTTTGATAAGATTCTTGTTGATGCCCCTTGTAGCGGCACGGGAACAATCCGAAAAAGTCTTAAGACGATACTGATGTGGAACCCTAATATGATCACAAAGCTGGCAAAGCAGCAACAACATCTTCTAGTCAATGCTTTTCATAATTTAAAGCTCGGAGGAGAACTGGTATATTCAACCTGTTCTCTAGAACCGGAAGAAAATGAAGGAGTCGTCAGTCATTTGTTAAAAACATATCGTAATGCTGATATTGTTAAAGTAAAATTATCCGGGTTGAAAACGTCTCCTCCAGTCCTCTTGTTTGAAGGAACAGCGTATGATCCGCGTGTGAAAGATACTCTTAGAATTTGGCCACAAGATAATGACACGGAAGGTTTTTTTGTCGCTAAGATAAAAAAAATAGGAACATAGTAGAGAAACTCATACCTTTTTTCTAGAACTGTTTATATTCTAGAAACGTTTATAAATAAAATATAGTTTACAGTATACAATGGAAAATGAATCGCTTCTTGACGTGTATAAAAGAGCCGGTTCTCTCCTGTTTAAAAATTATCTTCTCTTTTTGCCTTTTCTTCTTTCTTTGATTTTTGCTGGTCTGATGGCCATTTTTTTTTATGATGACTTGTTCGCGTTCTCAAAAGGAAATTTTTCCGTAGAAAGAATGGTCTCTTTGACGCTTTTTTTCGTTCTAGGTTTCTTATTTGGCCTGTTTTTTTATAGCTGGCAATTTAGTTTAATACGACAAGTTGTGCAAAAAAGTACCGTGATGCTGAGATTATCACTGTCACTAGTCCCTTCATTTGCGTGGAAACTTTTTAAACTTGGGCTATTTGCTTTTCTCTTTAGTTTTGTTGCGGCGATCATTTTTTTTATTGGCAGTGTTATTGTTGGGTTGGCCTTCCTCGTTCCCATTATCGGCATACTTCTGGCTTTAGTTTTCTTCTTTGTAGCACTGGTAGGAGGATTTTTAATTCTTATACTCTTCTTTGAACTTACACCAGTTTTGATTATGGAAGATCTGGGAGCGTGGCAGAGTATTAAGCAAAGTTATGAAAACTTAGCGAGTGATATTCCAAAAACTCTAAAAAAAGCGCTTCTCAGTATGCTTTTCCTTTTCATTTCCTATATTCCTGTCATGATAGTAACGCTTATCGTAGGAAATGATAAACTTCTCCTATACATGGCAGAAAAAACAGGAACTTATCTTCTTCTTACTGATATCCTTAGCTTTCCTTCATTTGTCATGACTCTGGTCGTCTTGCTTTTTTATGCTTTGCTTTATCCCCTGAAAGCATCAACTTCAAACAAAATTTTTTAAAAGCGCAGGCATCTCTTCAGAAAGATAAGTTGGCCTTCATACTTTGCTAGCACAGCAGGTAGAAAAAAATCAGTCTCATTTTTTAAAAATTAGGAAGGGCTGCTTCAAAGTCAAAAATGAAGAAAGTGAAATCGAAACTACCTTTCCTTTACTTCTTCTTTCTCAACATCAATAATCTTTGAGGGTCTTCCTTCTTTAGGGCCTTCATAAATAACAAAATCGACAAAAAGTTCAACATCTGGGTCTAAATTTTCGAGAGAAGTCATGAAAGGTTCGCCAGTTTTATTCGCTGAAGTGGTGATGATGGGAAACCCTAGTTTTTTAACTACTTGTGCAAACCAATGATCTGGATAACGAATGCCTATCGTTTCCACGAGAGGAGCAGCATTAGAGGCAAGAGCTTTCTTATTATTTAATTGGATGATAAGAGTGTATGGTCCTGGTAGTTTTTGCAGCCACAGTTCAGCTTTTTTTGTGATTAGACAATTGGCCTGCACCCATTTTAAGGAAGGAACGATAATCGAAAAAGGAGCCGTAGGGCGTTGTCCTTTCATCTCACGTATTTTTTGTATCGCTTTTGTATCCGTAGCCTTACACCCTACGCCATAAATAGTGTCGGTAGGGTAAATAAATATGGCCCCATTATTGATACGATGGGTTAATTCATCAAAGCGTAAATGCACTTCGGTTGTTGTTAAAACTTCCATAAAAAGAAAAAAAAGGGACGGTCTTATATATTTTTTGCAGAAGCGAGAGAAGGTGGAAATAAAACCGTCCCTTCCACAGAGGCGATGTAATAATTAGGCAATGGCTGCATCAAAATCGTCAAGGTAAAGCTGTTTTTCTCTGTAACGAAACGTGTCGTATGGATCGACATTCTCGTACTTCTGAAGAAGCTCTCGAATATGTTCTTTCATGTTCATCGTAACCACCCCCCGCTCAATTGAAAATCAATAAGTTCCTCTCTTGGAATGATCGTTCTTTTTGTAAGCTCTTCAATTTGCCTTTGAAAAAGGCGACGAATTGTTTTTGTGCTCATATCAACCATATGCAACCACCTCAGGTTTCTCTTATTCATGCTATCTTATTCGCACCAGTCATTTATATACTCTATCTGAGGTTGACCAGTGACCAGTGGGAGAATAATGAATGATCCTTTGTTTTCATTAGCTGCTAAGGTTTAGTTTTCATCTTTTCTCAATCCTGTCTATTCGAAAAACTCTCTTCAAAATACCTTATCAGGTGTAAACAAAAACATTTATATTCATTACTTGTATTCTAAGAAACATATGACCTGGTATGAAAAAGGTTGGTGGAAGAAGGTGGTTCACGCCAAAGAGAGATCTAAACACGTCGATAGTCTCACTGATATTCAGGCCATTATCGAATTTCTTGAAGAAGTAAACCTCGATACGAAAGAATTGCTGCCTTTTTTCAAGAAACTAGAAGAGCTAGAGAAAGAACGAAAAGTAGGCAAGGAAAATATCGAACAGCTTAACTTGGAATCACAAGCAGGTATTTTGGAAAAAATCCTGGAACGATATGAATTTTTTGAAAATGATGTTGATATTAATGGATTGAGGGTGAAACACATTGCCAATGAATTTTTGAATAAAGCCAAGAAAGCTGGCCTTAAGGATCTTGTAAAAGAAAAAGAAGAAGATCAACGTTGGTGGATGCTGTGGTAATGACTTTTTAGTCTCAGTTTTATGGGGAAAATATATACACTCCGCTATCTTTATATTTCTCAATTAGATCAAATGGTCACACCACGTTATAGAGTTGCACTATCCTTTGCTGGAGATCCCTATTTGCCAGACTTGGCAGCTTTAATTGGTCATGTTGCAAATGGTGGTTCTCTTTACACTGGTTCTGTAGTTTCAGCCTTAGAAAGAAATGTTGGATATAATCCTTTACTAGGAGAAAAAACAAACAATGGAAGATTAAACGATATAGGATCTTTATCTGCGAAAGGAAATGATAGTATTCCAACACTTCCTCTTCTTCCAGAATCACCAGCTATTTCTACGAAAGGATCTCCTACAGAATATAAAAAGAATACGGGTAATTTTTTTCAACTAATATACAGGTAATTCTGTAAACATTTTTCTATCCTACAGGACAGCCGTAACAAGCTAAATGACTTCCCCCGCTTCTGCGACCACAGCAAAAAGACTTTTTAGAAATAGTATAAGTACTCGAAGAACTAGTATAAGAAGAAGCATCCGAAGAGACCTTAGAAGTATATTCAGAGGATTGAGAGCTATAATAAACCATATCATTAAGAAGTAGAAGATTTATTTAAATATTTTCTACAACCGTATGTATTAAGTCTGGGTGAAAAATATCACATTTCAGTACTGAAAATAAATCTCTGTTTATTTTCATGTTCCAAAAGGAATTTTTGCCTTTGAGTTGCAACAGCCAAAGGCGAACTGATGCTAAAGCCGAAAGAAGACTTAATACATACCTACAACCACAGAGTAGATTCAGCGTCTAAATATCCAACAACACTTTCGCTTTCCAACCTTTTTCCCCTTGCTTTACTTCAAACATGTGCATGGTAATCGCTTTTACATCGACCTTTGGCTTATGGTGCAAAGGATCTAAAGTATCACCTGATGCCGTACAGTGAAGATGATATTCTCCATTTTCTTCAGTAATCACGACTTTAAATTTACTGAAGATTAATGATTCCGCATCTTTGTAGTACAGCAAATCATCAAGAAAATCGTATAACAGCCGGTCAATTTTATTGCTCTTGGCTATAATCGTCACTTCTTTCTTCTGTTTGACACAAGAAATATCAACTTGGGTATCTTCTACGGCAAGAGCACATTGTTCAAAAAGCTGTTCTACTGTTGGCGCGCGTGCGGTGAATAAAACATCTGCCGTATGATCATGAAAAGTATAGGATCGTTCCATAATTCTTCCTTTTAATAGAAAGAGTTTTTATATTTTTGTATTTCCCCAACTAATCTAAAACTCTTCGTCAATTGGCGAGGGTTTCATATTAGCCTATTTCCAGATGTTACTATTTCGCTTCTTTCAAACTCTTTTTTAGATTTGTAAAAGAAGAAACCTAAAAAAGTAAAAGTAACAAGAGGTGAAACCCAAGGCGGAATATGGACTCCAAATCCATCGGCGATCATAACACTACCCAATCCCAGTATAGAATACATGGCCCCGTTTTTTATGTATTTATATTTTTGAACTCTTTCTATATTTCCTACTGTTAATTGTCGTATTACCAATGCCCCTAGGCCATTTCCAATAAGGATTAATGGTATTGATAATGTAAAAGCAAAGGCTCCTAATATCCCATCGATAGAAAAAGTAGTATCAATAACTTCCAAGTAAAGAATTTTACTTAAATCAGATACTGTCATCTTTTCGTCATCTTCATTTTTGAACGGTATTTGATTAAATCCAGCAGCTTATTTCTTCCTAGCGGAAGCCTGATTTCCGCAGCTTCT
>JAGVYE010000040.1 GCA_018303445.1 Candidatus Woesearchaeota archaeon | reverse complement strand
AAGCTGCGGAAATCAGGCTTCCGCTAGGAAGAAATAAGCTGCTGGATTTAATCAAATACCGTTCAAAAATGAAGATGACGAAAAGATGACAGTATCCCAAAAATTAACGTTTGTATATTCTAACTACACCCACTCGTCTCTCCACAAATCTCACAGAGCATACAGGTGCCATTCTGTCGCAATTGCGTTGCGCCGCAGCTACTGCATTTCTCCCGTTTCTCAAGGCCATTGTTTTCTTCCATCGCAGAAGAACCGTTCTTTGGTTTCATAATGCCGTTCGACAAAGGAAGGAGAGTATTGTAGTGAGCGCCATTTTTTTCAAACGTGAGGAGAAATTCCCGCAATTCGGCAATGATGGGGTGACCTTCAACATTAAGACTCTGCTGGGCAATTACCGTGGAACTTAACCCACTTTGCAGACTTAAATTCACGCTATTCACCAGTGCTTTCATCATGACTTCTTGCAGTGGAGTCATGCCGGTCATAGCAACCATCACTTCTACAGGTTTCTCCTCTTCTACCTTGGCTGTAAGTTGTAACTCACGCTGCCCCAGAATTATTTTTTTCTTCACTTCCATAACTGATGATTCTGTTTGCTGCAGTTCTTCTTCAAGCAACTTTTTCAATTCGGGATGCTCTTCTAAAGTAGCATTTAATGGCTGACTCAGTTTGGAACCGTCTCGGTAGAGAGCCACAGCTTTAATCATCATCGTCCAGGCATCATAATACGCTTTCTTAATTTGCTCTACCGTCCACTCCGGAGGCATATTAATAGTTTTAGAAATAGCACCAGAGATAAAAGGTTGAACGGCGGCAAGCATCTTAAGGTGACCATATGGATTAATGTATCTCTTTCCTTTCTTACCACAGTTATTAGCGCAATCAAACACAGGATAATGTGTTTCCTTCAAATGAGGTGCTCCCTCTATCGTCATTGTGCCACAAATGTATTCATTGGCGGCGTCAATTTCAGAATCAGTAAAACCAAAACCAGCCAAAAAGTCCTTGGCACCAAACTGCATTACTTGTTTATAGGTTTTTTCGCCAACAGTCCATTGGTTAAAGGCGAAACGAATGTCCATAGCATTTTTGAGTTCTTTTTCAACGTTGCTTATTTGTTCCTCTGTAAGTCCTTTTACAAGTAATGATTGGTGATTAATAAAAGGACTTCCTTGGAAAGTGGCATGGCCAACACAATACCTAATGATCTCTTCACTCTGCGGTTCGGTGTAACCTAATTTCTTTAAAGCCATTGGTACAGATTGATTAACGATCTTAAAGAAACCACCGCCAGCCAGTTTTTTAAATTTCACTAAGGCATAATCAGGTTCTACTCCGGTAGTGTCACAGTCCATAACTAAACCAATCGTACCTGTAGGAGCGATAACTGTGGCTTGGGCATTAAGATAACCTGATTGCTCGCCAAATTGAAGTGCTTTATCCCAGGAATCATGTGCAGATTCTAGTAAATCAAAAGGGCAGAGGTCTTGATTAATGGCTAAAGGTTTTATAGACAAATTTTCATACTCTTTCGCATCATAGGCTGCTCTTCGATGATTACGAATGACGCGTAACATATGATCTTTATTATAAGAATACCTTTCGAAAGGTCCTAGAAAAGAGGCCATTTCAGCTGAAGTTGCATAACAATCTCCAGTTAGGATCGCGGCGAGAGCGCCAGCGATAGCTCTTCCTTTATCACTATCATAAGGAATACCTTGGACCATGAGCAGTGTTCCAAGATTGGCAAAGCCTAACCCTAAAGTTCGATATTTATAACTTTTAATGGCAATTTGTTCTGAAGGAAATTGGGCCATCAAGACAGATATTTCCAAAGCTACAGACCAGAGGCGAAGGGCATGACGATATCCTTCGATATCAAAGCGTTCGGCTTCAGGATCGTAAAATTTCAAGAGATTAATGGAAGCGAGATTACAAGCAGTGTCGTCGAGAAACATGTACTCACTGCAAGGATTACTTGCATTAATACGCCCATCAGTATGACAAGTGTGCCATTCGTTAATAGTTGTATCGTATTGAACTCCAGGATCAGCGCAAGCCCAGGCACAATACCCAATTTCATCCCAGATTTTTTCTGAAGGAATTGTTTTTATAACTTGTCCGCGAATTCGGCCTTTAAGTTCCCAAGCTTCTTTACTATGAAGCTTATCAAAAAAAGCATTAGGAATCCGCACCGAATTGTTACTATTTTGCCCGGAAACAGTGAGATAAGCTTCAGATTCATAATGAGTATTAAATTCCTGTAAAGGCCAATGATGGTTTTGTTTTGCGAGGTCTAGAGCACGTACAAGATAATTTACGGGAATCTCGTCCCGCGCCGCTTCTTTTAAAGCACGGCGAACTTCTTTGTCTTCGAGAAGGTTCTCTTTATTGATGGCTTTCTTTGCTTTTTCAACTAAGGAAGAGAGCCTTTTGCGAAGAATCTTACTCCCAGCAACTAAATCAGCAACTTTCTCTTCCTCACGCACTTTCCACCAAACAAAATTCTCGATTTCAGGATGATCCAAATCGAGACACACCATTTTAGCCGCACGCCTTGTTGTTCCACCAGACTTTATGCTTCCCGCAGCCGTATCAAAGATTTTAAGGAAACTCATTAAGCCAGAACTTGTTCCTCCGCCGGTAAGAAATTCGCCTTTTCCCCGAAGCTTGGAGAAATTACTGCCGGTTCCGCTCCCATACTTAAAAACACGGGCTTCTCGTGTCAAGAGACTAAAAATACCGCCATCACGTACGAGATCATCTTCAAGGTTTTGAATAAAGCAAGCATGAGGCTGGGAGCGAGTATACGCATCTTTAGAGTATTCTAGTTTTTTTGTAATGGGATCGACGTAACTGTGCCCTTGAGCCGGGCCAGTTAATCCGTAAGCCCAGTTTAATCCTGTTGTGAACCATTGAGGGCTATTTGGCGCAGCAATCTGAGCAATTAACATGTAGGTCATTTCTTCATAAAATACTTGGGCATCTTTTGCCGTGGAAAAGTAGCTATGTTTTTCGCCCCAATAGCGCCAGCAGCCCGCAATGCGGTGGGCGACCTGTTTAATACTGGTTTCACTTCCAGTGATTATTTTTCCGTTTTCATCTAGAAGCAGCTTCCCTTTCTCATCACGCTGAGGTATGCCAGCCTTGCGAAAATATTTCTGTGCCAGAATATCTGTTGCTACTTGCGTCCAAAAAGTAGGAACTTCGACATTATTCATTTCAAAGACCAGTGATCCATCTGGATTTTTGATGATAGAGCTACGCCTTTCATATGTAAACATTTCAAATGGATTTACCATTTCTTTTGTAAAATAGCGGGGAATGTGAAGTCTTTTTCTCCCCGGTTCTATAACGTTTAATTCTTTCATAGCCCAACACCTCATTTTTTACGTGAGCCTATTAATTTCTTTTTCCAAAACTTTTGGATCATCTATTGCTTTATGAATGGAAGCAAAGCGGAGATAGGCAATTTTATCAACTTTTTTTAATTCATTGAGAACAAATTTACCGATGAGAGTAGATTTTACATGGTTCTTCTTTTTGTTAAGAATTTTTTGGTACACTTTTTGCGAAAGGGGAATGAGAACTTCAGAATCTACCTTGCCAAGAGCTTTCTCCATACTACGGGTTACTTTTTGCAGATCGAAAGTTTCTTCTCTCCCGTCTTTTTTGATGACACGAAGCTGAAAATAAGCTTGTTCGTAAGTAGTAAAACGATTTTTACATTTGAGACATTCACGCCGGCGACGCATTGATGTTTCTAATAAGCGCGATTCCAAAACTTTAGTTTCTTCATAGGAACAGAATGGACAATACATTCTCCCGACCCCCCTTTCTTTTTCTCGTGATAAAACACTAGATATAGTGTTTAAACATCTTAACTGAACATATGTAGTGTGTAGAAAAAAGAAGAAAAGATTGTTGTTTAAATAGTTTTTAGTCTTTTAATATATGTTTTTAAATATAGATTACAGTATCTGTTGAAAGTAATTAAAATTTGTAAGAAGGAATTAAAGAAACTATGCGACGAGTCGTTGCTGAATTATTTTTTCGGCTCTTTCTGTAGCGATAAGATTAGTTGGTTTATTTCTTTCCCTCGCTTCTTGGAGAATTTCGTGTAATCTTCCTTTAATAAGTCGTGTTTTGTTGAGAGCCTCTTCAAGAACGTACGGCTTCTTTTGTTGGCGGGCGACTAATTCAGCGTAGACATTGATAATGCCGCCAGCGTTGATGGCGAAATCGGGAGCGTAAAGGATATGGTGAATAGCTGGATCAGGCTCTTCTCTGTACCATTTCTCTAATTGATTATTTTCCGGGCCAGCAATTAATCTACATTGTCCTGAACGACGTAATTGTAATGTTTCATGAGAAATGCTCCCTCCTAACGCGGCGGGAACAAAGACATCATAACGAATACTTAAATCTGCCAAACCAACACAGATTAGTTTCCCTTCAAGACCGCGCCGAGAAGCTTCTTTTCTTACCTCGTCAGCTTTGAGATTATTTATTTCTGAAAAATAGACTTTATCTGCATCTTGCAAAAGGCCCGGAAAGAGAGAACGGAATGGATCAAATTTTTCATCTTGAGGAAATCCAAACAAAAGGGAACAGGCAACTGATCCTCCACCACCTTTGATAAAGTATTTACGTTCTTCTTTATCTAATCCAAGAAACTCTAAACCAGCAAGTATACCCTCATAAACACCATACGCAGTAATGGGAGAGGGGTTTCCACTATTCCATTCTCGTGTTCCATCAGTACCAACAACATAAGGAGTATATTGAGCAAGGAAATTCATATCAGAAGAGTTTGTTCCTGAATCTTCAGCTGTGATATACTGGCCTTCAAGAGCGTTCAAGACTTCGGCGAAACTTATGAGCAAAGCTTCGGTCTTTTCTGAAAGGTTGGCATAAAGAACTGTTTTTCCCCCACTTATTGGAAGTTCAGCAAGAGCGGATTTTAACTGCATGCCCTTAGCTAATCTTTCCGCATCGGCTCTAGCTCCTGTAATAGCGAAATATTTATCACTAACACGACAGCCACCTAAGGCGGGTAAATCTGAGGAAACATCAGAAGTAGTAGCAATAAATCCAGGAATGTAACGTGAACCATTCCAAAGTTCGAAAGAAGTTACGCCGGGAACATGAAGCTCAAGATTTCTTACCCCATCCATGTTTCACTTTCAGTAAGCTAAGACTATATATTAATTATGCAATCTCAATATATGAATTAAGCGTATAGATTTAAAAAGTTTGAATATCTCACCAGAGGAATGGTTGAAGGAATTATTCTTTTACTGCTTAAAAGTATGTATTTCTTTCTGCCAGGATATGTTGCGAATATGTCGCCAGTACTTTTTAGATGGATTCCTTTAGGCGATAGGGCTATCAGTGAGAAATTTCTCGGAAGCCATAAGACCTGGCGAGGCTTAATAGTGGGAATAATAATGGGGGGAATAATTTTTTCATTGCAAAAGTATCTTTATGTGACCGAATTTAAATTGTGGGCGATTATTGATTATGGTGATTTCTCTCCAGTATTAGGATTTCTTATGGGCTTAGGGGCATTAGTAGGAGATGCCGTAAAGAGTTACTATAAACGGAAAGGCGGATTGAAGCCTGGAGAAAGGTGGTTTCCTTACGATCAAATTGATTTTGTCATTGGAGGAATAATTTTTTCATGGTTCGTGTATGTGCCACAGGCGGAAGTAGTATTAATATTATTATTAGTAACGCCAATCTTACATATTGTTGTAAATCATATTGGATATTGGTTGAGAATTAGGGAGAGTAAGTGGTAGAGATTTTCTCTCATCCTTTCTGAAAAAGATACATCACAGCAACAAGAATAGCAATAATGATGATCAGGGTAATTGTAAGGGAAGCGGAACGAGCCTTGCGATGCATAAGGAAAGGAAAGATGTTTCTGGTATTAAACCTTTTCTTTTGGTGGAGGAATCTGTCTTTTAGGAAGTATGTCTCTTTTGTAGAAACCATTGTAATTGCCTGGCGAGGGAATAAGCTCCAGCAACAGCAACAGAAAGGTATAAGACAATAAATAAAAATTTTAACGAAGGGAAAAGAAGAATAATAAAAATACCCATAACAACGTATAATCTCATAAACCAAATCGGGGCCTGATATTGCGATAAAGCATAGAAAAGTAAGGCCAGAGCAAACAGTCCTGCGGCAAGGTAGGCATATAGATCATTTAGAAAAAAGCCCATCTTAATAATAGGAAGAATGGTGACGAGACCATCACTTAAAATATGATCAAAGAATTTACCGAGAGAGGTGGTGGTGGTTAATCTGGCAATAACGCCATCAAAGGCATCGGCAAGGAGATGGAGAAGAGCGAAGAGAAGAAATAAGAAGGTATTGTTGAAAAGAAAATAGACCGCGAGAAGGCCGCAAAGAAGGGCAAAAAAAGTTAAAACATTAGCCGAGATACCAATGTTCAGAAGAAAATGGGCGCTCTTTTCTAACTTTCTGCTTCTCCATTCTTGGATATTATTCACGATTTTCGTGCTAAAAGTTTCCACGGAAATGCTTATAAAGAAAGAATATAAAAAGGTTACGATAAAGTGGTTTCTGGAAAATATTTTACTTAAAAATGACTCTCTACAACCCAGAATTGGACAAAGCAATCAAAAAAATAAAAGAGACTAATGCCAAAACTGTCTGCATCCAACTACCAGATGGAATGAAACCCTATGCTCAAGAAATTGAGGAGAGAATTAGTTCTCAAACAGGAGTACGAGTTTTAATTTGGTTAGGTAGCAATTTTGGTGTCTGCGACATCCCCTTAGGCTTGCAAAGGATGGGCGTGGATTTGTTGATCAGCTGGGGGCATAACCGCTTTAACAAGAAGGATGGATGGTAGCCTGGAGATAATTGATGATGGGATTAACTGATAAATTAACTGCGCTGGACCAATATATTTGGAAAGGATACAAGAAAGCAACTCAGTACGCAAATAATGCTCTCGGTTGGAATAAGTTTGATTTGGCCAGAAAGTCATTAACTGGAATAGATGTATCAGCCATTGGTTTTTGGTCTTATGATCTGATGCTCGGTTTTAAGACTGATTCTATTGCTGATTTAATAGCCAGTTTAGGTTCTGCTGTTGCCGCTACTGGACTAACCATGGTTGGAACTTATTCTTACAGAAAAGAATTAGGGCAGCGTGAAATAATCGAAACTAGATTGGCAGAAAACTGGGTTATCGTTCCTCCCCGACTTAAACCCTGGCGGCCGTTGGAGTTATGTTCTTCCGTTCTTTTTGCTGGTTTAGGAATGTACTCATTAACCAATAAACTGGAAATTCCCAAGGGAATGCAAATATCCACTGAAGAATGGAGCGCGGTTATGGGTTTAACAATGTTGAGTATTGCAAGCATGGGTGGTTTTTATACAAGTACATCTTATTTTTCAGACCAGTTAATGGCTCCGCCTAAACAAAAAAAGAAGATTCTGTCCACAGCAGTTAACTACTTGAGAAATAAATTGACGCCAGCCGCCCAACCGCAAAAGGATCCAGCAAAATTATTTATCGATGAGACTATAAATTAAATCATGGACACACTATTTATCAAAGCAGAATACACAGGGAAAGTAGAATTATGTAATGATGCTTTAGATTATTTAAGAAAAAAGAAATACTCTAGGATAGCCATGTATGCTTCCATCCAATTTGTCAATAAGTTGGAAATCGTAAAAAAACAATTAGCTGAAAATAATATAGCCATCATTACTTCCAAACCAGATCGCGCCAATGCGGTTTCCCAATTGGTGGGCTGTGATAACTATCATCATTCACTGAATTTGAAGGAAGAAGAACTAACTGAAATAGAGGCTTACCTGTATATCGGGGACGGCAAATTTCATCCGT
>JAGVYE010000019.1 GCA_018303445.1 Candidatus Woesearchaeota archaeon | reverse complement strand
AAATAGATTACGCCATTCATCCTCGCACTAAAGTGCGTTCGTCCACTCAACCATTACATCGGTTGAGTGAACAGGATTTCTGGCTAGAAACTCTTAATTCACGTACTTTTTCCATAAGGCCTTTTTCTTCATAGGAGGTTATAACTCCCCCATAACATTTCCTAAACTCTTCACCAAATTCCATTTCTTTGTACGATGTGCAGGGAGCTCCCTTAAGTGCTCTATCTATGGCAGATGTTAGTTAGTTTTTACCTTGTTTTCTTGATTTGAAGATCAGTTATATTTTCAATTACTTCTTCCATTTTCAAAACAAAGTTTCGCACCGTAGCTGAATCGGCTTTCAATTTTTCTTCGTCTATTTGTTCGGTTACATAATACTGAGCATCTACACGTAGATCTTTGGCCAATAATAACTCTGTATAAAGTTCTTTAGGGATAATATCCTCATCAACAAAAAGAAAATGCATTAATGAAATAGTACAATCATGAATCTCAGATTTTATACCACATTTTTGCAAGAGAGCGTACAGGACAAAATACCGAGAATAATATGCGGTAGTTGCTACCCAATCAATTTCATTCTTTTCAATTGCAGAGTCCAGCATATTCAAGGCACTTTTTGCTTTCTCGATATAAGCTTTGCATAAATTATCACTTGATTCTTCTAATTTTATACCTCGTTTCTGCTTCCAGCACCAAGAAACATGGCTTTCCTGATCTTTATCCTTTGATTTCATGATAGTACCCCCATAATGCGTTGATAAAAGCATCTTGGTTTTGTAAAATAAAGTGATCTTTTATGATTTCGATAATCAAAGCATCTTTTTTTCTTAGTCCACTTTCAAAGTTTTTGATAGATGTAATTTTAATATTAATCATTTTTCCGTATACTTTTCCGATGGCTTTCGCTTTTATGATTTCAGCTTCTTTCAGTTCTCCTAAATAGAAAAAGTCAATATCACTGTCTTCTTTGAATGTCTTTTTAGCATAAGAACCAAATAAGATAAGTGAGCCTGAAAGATTAAGTTTAGAAATTTCTGTAGTTATTTTTTTAATGAGAAAAACCTGTTCTTGGAAGAGGATTGATTCTAGAAGTTCACTGATGAAAATATAACTTTTTGTGAGGATATTGTCTAAATTTAAAGTATAAACCTTGTTTTTTCCCATAGTTTTTGCTCTAAGGATTTTGTCTTTTTCGAGGACTTTAAGATGCGGAAGAAGAGTAACATGGCTTTTTTTGGTTAACCGGGCCATTTCTCTGGTGTGATATTGGGCCAAGTAATTTAAACGGTAAAGACTAAGAATTCTAAATTTATTATTGGTTGCTTTATCTACCATATGGTATGTATTGTTACCACAAGTATAAAAAGGTTTCGTTAATTATGTTACGACTTATAAAAGATAAGAGTTTAAAATATTTAACTGAAATAATTGCTTACTCCACAACTCCTTTGAGGGCCTGAATTCCTACCTGCAACTGCTGATCATTTGGTTCTTTCGTCGTGATACGCTGCCAAGTTTTGTCAAGAGTTCTCCAGTGATAAGACTGAAAATAAAAATGGAGATAAAAAGGACGATGAAAATGAATGAAGTGCCGCAGCGGGGGTGAAATCGGGAATATTTCTTAACATTAGGTAAGGTAAGTTTTTCCCCGGCTTCATAACAGTAAATGGTTTTATGCTCTGCGCCATGATATTGAAAAAGTGTTTTGACGTCATGAATCATGGAAATCAAAAGGAGATAACTTAAAAATAAAATCACCCTGAAAAAACCATCCAGGACATTAAACCAAAAACCTTCCGATTGAATGAAGTGGGCAAAGAAAAAAGGAACAATAATGAATAAAAGAATGGAGAACAGGAAAGACAGGCCAATAGTGGTAAAGATTTCTTTCTTTGAAAGTTTTTCCTCCTTGCCTAGTTGCTGGTTACTGCTCCAAATTAAAGCGCGAACACCATCATATAAAGTGTAGCCTAGGCCTACGGCACCTCTCACAAAAAAAATATCGAACCATTTTGGGAAAAAAGCGCTTTTATCTTTGAGAACTTTTACTTTCCCATTGGGCAGACGGACAGCTACGGCGAAGCGCTCTTTATTGCGCATCATGACCCCTTCAACAACAGCCTGGCCCCCTACGTTCATGGAAAGAGTATGAAAAGGGTGGTTTATATAAATGTAGTGTCCACAAATTTGAGAAAAAAAATGATTTTTTAAAGATATTGGAAAGCTTATTACAGAAATAAACTATCCCCCATAGGTCACACTGACTCCATCGACCATCACATAGCCAAAGCCATTCTCTTCATTGCCGTAAGACCCAAAATTTCCTGCCCAGTAATTATCGCCAGAACCATAAAATCTTGATTGTATTCGCTGTTGATAGACAGCATAAAGGTTCACAAGAGGAGTAGGATCTCCTTCATAACCAATATTCCCTAAGGCATCCTGCCAGTAACGTCCTGGCTGCCGCGGTACATTAAAAACCCATTCTAAGAATAGAACATCAGCTTCTGGCAATTCCCGGTCATTGATAAAGACGCCAGTGTTGCCATCAGAAGCATCTTCCGGTATCTTGCCAAAGTCATGGCCGGCTAAAATGACGCCTAAACTCAGACCGTGCCAAATTCCGTAGGAGCCGCTTGCAGAGTCATACCAATATCTTCCAGGCCGAGGAGGAACGCCATAGACAGCAGTAAGTTCTCTACGTTGTTTTGCGGTCAGCATTTTGTTATTTATATAAACTGCATCAGCAACATCCTCCTGTAGAGCAGCTTTAGAAGAAGGTTGGCCTGAAATAGGTTCTTCTGCCGTGACTATTTCTTTAAGTGCTTTTTCCTGGGAAGGAGACATGCAAGAGAGAAGGAAGAAGAGGAAAAGGATACTGGAGAAAGGAAATATTTTCAGTTTCAGGAGTTTCATACCGAAGAGGAATATCCAAAGGTATAAATGTGTTGTGATGATTTTTGTTTTGTGAGAAATCTCGAAATAACCAGGTCTAAGTCCATAAGAAATGCCACCACCTGAATCTATACATTTAAATATTCTTTTTACTTTCTAAGTTGTATGAAGAAAAAAGAGGCTCAGAAACAAAAGTCTTGGGGAGAAATTACTATCTTTATTATTATTTCTGTTGCCGCTCTTGTTGGCGTTTCTTTTCTTAGTGAGGAAAAGATATCTCCAGTTCAAGAAGAAGCACTAACTTTAATTGTCAAAGAGGAAAGTTACATTGCGAAGCAAAAGAATGTTCCAGATTTTCCTTCCAGTAAAGAGGGAGTGTTTGTAGGAGTGATTCAGCAGAATCCTCTTCCTGTGTCTGAGGGAGCGACGGTTCTTCTTTTCCGCTCCGTACGAGTTCCAAAATTGGTCATTGCTTATAATCCAGCTGAACAAAAGATTATTGCCGGAACACCAGTGATGGTCGCAGAAGGAATAAATTTGTTTGATGGCAACGTGCATAAAATTACTTATTTTTTTGAAAAAGATGGAAAGCAGCAGTTGCTGGTTGATGGCAGAATGGTTGCCGAGAAATATTTTGAATTAGAGGGAAACTTCTTAACTGGTTTAGTAACGGGTGCGGGAAAAGGAATGGTGTCAGAATTATGGAAAGAGGTTACATTTTTACGCAACATTAATTCAAAAAAACTTTCCTAGGCCGATCTGCGTGGTGTCTGAAAAAATTTCATCTTCTTTGTAACCCAGAACAGAGAAAATGGAAGAAACGGCGGGAATGATCTGATGATAAAGGTAATAGGAAGGATCATATTCTCCTTCCTTCACGTCTGAAGGTATTTTCGCTCGCTCTCTAATTAATCCTGAACCTTTGACAAGGACATATTCAATAATTGTTCCCGGTGCAATGCGTTCTCCTTTCTGCACCCTTTGCCTGGCAATTAAGACATGAGGATTTACAGCATTATACTGGGATAACTCGCGTGTAATCTGCGTTTTTAGAACAAGCTTGAAGAGGGGTATTTTGCCTTGCTTTAAGTCCTTCACCAGGGTGCGCACATAGATAACCGCGTCTTCTTTCTTATCTAAGAGAATTAAGCGCAGGACTTCCTGCTGTACTTCTTTGGCAAGAAGAGACCAGTTGCGGCGCACCGCTTCAAAGCCGGTGACTTTCATGGTGCTATTTTCCCGCAGTAAAGCATACTTTTTTTTCGCTCCCTGCTCGCGCCCTTTGATAGAAACAAAAATTCCCCGTGGAAAATAGCCTTCAAACTCTAATTCCATTTGACCGGGGAGTTCAGCATTAATTTCTTTCAGGAAATTAAGAGCTTCCTCAACATTTTTGCTTTCCAGCTGAAAGAAACAGGAATCTGTATCCCCATACACGACTTTAAAGCCTTTTTCTTCCCCTTTCTGGATCGTTCTTTTAATATAATAGCGAGCAAAGGCCGTGGTAGAAGCGGCGCATTCTAAAGAATACCAACGCGCACCAAAAAATCCCAAATAGCCATAGAAAGAATTGGCAAGAATTTTCAAAGCATAGGATCGCGCTTCCAGGAGCTTCTTTTCTTGCTCTGACGCAGTTTTTTTTATTTCTTTTTTTATTTCCGCGCGGCGATTAATCAACTCTTCCAGCACCAGAGGAAGAAAATACCGCTGGTCCTGACAGAACCAATATTCTTCCTTTTCTGGAACAGATTTTTTCTGCAGACAAGGTTCCCGACGGAAACTTTCCGGTCCGATGTTATGGGAAACAATAATCGTGGGATAGAGGGAACGGAAGTCAAAAACTACGAGATCTTTATAGAGCCCAGGTGTGGGCTGATAGACAAAACCCCCTTGAATAGATTCTTCCATACGCCGGTCAACTTCATCATCTCCCGGTTTGTTAGGGGCAAGGACATTATGATCCATAGCTCGTTTCATGATATAACTTTCTACGAGACGGGAAAAACGCATTCTGATAACATCAAACAGAGGCAGGCCAACAATTTTGCAAAACTCAATGATGTCAAAAAGGAGTTTATCACAGAGTTTGTACGTAAGCCGGGCATCATGAAGGTTATAGGCACAAAACGGTTCCAAGAGTTCTGGTTTTCTATCCCACACGGCAGCAAGTGAATCAAGATCAACGATATGTTTCTGATGCCCCAATAATTCAGAAGCAACATTATCGAGGGAATAACTGTCAGTTTTGAGATTCTTGCCAAAAATATACTTAATGAATTTAAGAATATCAATATGCAGGATTCCTTTAATCTTCGCTTCCCCTTCACGAAAATCACCTTGAGTTCCCGCGATAAGTTCAGAATGGTCTAAACCTAGATCTAGAGTAACTTTGTGGTGATGGGCACGAGCCTTGAGATAGGGAAAATCAAACCCATCAGAAAAATATCCAGTGATAATCTCTGGAGAATATTCTTGGATTGTTTTTTTAACCGCGAGAAGCAACTCTTTTTCGTTTTCGACAATTTCAATATATTTCTCATTTGCAGGGAATTTCTTCCAGGTGATAACTTTCCTTACTTCTTCATTTTGCTCATTAAGGCCATAGAAGGCAACCATAAGAATAGGATTGTTCTTGAAGTCAATTTCCTTATGAAGAGAGTATGTTTCAATATCAATAGCAAGGATTTTCCAAGAGGTAGTATGAGGAGATTTTTGCCGGAGGGAAGAAGCAATGAATTTTGGAACGCACAACTCTGAATCTGGAAGATATTGCCCTTCTGCTTCGATCTCGGTCATGGGAAGAAAAAATTTATCCCGGAGATAACGATGGATGAACAGAACGTCTTTCTCATAACATTCGATACCCCAAGATTGAATTTCTTTGGCAAGAATGGGAACAGCTTTAGGATAATTAGCATAAATTTTGAAGAATCTCTTCTTTTCCCCAATAAGTTCTTTTTCTATTTCTTCGAAAGAAATGACTTTTGCCGGTTCAGGCTGGGAAGCTAGGGAGAGAGTTTGCAGGCGCTGGATAAATTCTGTTTTATCAAAGTTTTTCAGATCAGCAAAGAAAAAAGGTTGATGCTGTTCAACAACACAAACTTTAGTTCCATCGTTTAGTTTACTGTAGAGATACACAAGCACTTTTCCATTTTTTAACTTGTAATCAAAGTCGTAGGGGTAAAAGGTTATTTTCATGCTTTGTTTAGGAGGAAAGTCTCTATAAAAAGATTGTGGGCCATATTGATAAAATGATGGTTAATAGAAAACTAAGGTATTCTTTTCAATGATTTCAATAGATAATTTTCTCCCTTAGGCTTGGCAGCTTCATCTGTGTTTTCGGTGCTTTTCTTTTTTTCTTCCTTCTTTTCTGTTTCTTCTTTTGAAAAACTTTCAAGCTGATCTTTGATAACCTTTAAAGTAGTTTCTGTTTCATCTTCCGCTAAGGGTTTGCCTTGCCACTGCAAATTAAGGTTGTCTTTCTCTGTGCGGGGAATAATCTCGATACTAAAATGAGGAACGTTTTGCCAGGCGCCAAGACCATTACGGACAAGAAGGTTTGTTCCTTGCGCTCCCAGGCATTCAAAGGCTGCAATGCTGACTTTATTGGCCATAACGGCGCATTTGACAAAGATATTTTCTGGAACCTGTTCTAGAATGGTGAAATGTTCTTTGGGAAAAACGGTCATTTGTCCAGGGGTTATTACTTTATCTTTTACAGCAATGACAATGTCGTCATCTTGAAAAATAATTCCTTCTTTACGTTCCTGTATTTCACAATATTCGCAGGGAGCCATTTTTATTTGAAAAGGTTCGCGATGTCATCAAGACTTACTTTTTCATCTTTCTTTTCTTCCTCTCGGTCTGGATTATTTTCTTCAATGGGGCCATCATCGGCATCTTTCTCGATTCTGACTTTTTTGACTTTTCCTTTGCTGTCGACTTCAACTTCTACTTCATAGTCCTTGCCATGGGCAATACCTTCAAATTCATAGATTTTGGAGCCGTTTTTTTCTTCCACTTCTATTTCTTTAATCTCGATGCCTTTCACTTTCTTTTTAACTAGAGCGAGAATGTTAGAAGGAATGTCGTCTAATTCTACTTTCTTCTCATCTTTTTCTTCTTCCTTTTCTGCTGCTTCTTTTCGATTTTCTTTTTCATTCAGAGCAGGAGAATTTTGAGTTTTTTCTGAGGAGGGGAAGGTTTCTTCCTTTTTGTGCACAATTTTCTTTTTAGTTCCAAGAAGCTCAGAGACACGATTTTCAACGGCTTCGAGGATTTTCTGCTGCTGGGTTTTGTCAATAATTTTTTCTTCTATTTCCAATACTTCATCCCTTTCTTTTCTGGGAATGAGGTGAAGCATGAAATGCTGGGATCGCTGTCCCGCCGCCAAGCCATTAGCGACAAAGAGCGTGGTGCCACTTACTTTTAGGGCACGTAAGAGTACTTGTGACAGCTTCTTGCCAACGAGAAAAAGATGCCCAATCTCTTTTTCTGGGAGCTGCGGCATGATGGCATAATGTTCTTTTGGCAGAATAAGAAGATGGCCTTTACGAGCAGGATTAATATCGAGAAGAGAAATGGTTTTTTCGTCTTCATATACTTTATGAGAAGGAATTTTCCCGACAACAATTTGACAAAAGATACATTGCAGCTTTTGAAACTCGGCTAGCTCTTGAGGAGACATATTTTTTATCTTTTCTTCCAACTGCTTCCGTTGTTCTTCCGTAAGCTGTGGTTGTTGAGGCATAGGTTAACATTATTTGGGAAATTTATAAAAGTATCTTAAATTAAAAGTTTGGAAGTCTTAGTTAATGCTGGTGATTATATTCTCCTGATAGAATAAATTCTCTAGCTTCCACAGCGTTGCGAGGCTGGAAATGCTGATATTCACTTGTATAGACTGCGTTCCCAGTTAAGCTCAAGGAAATATAACCTTTTTCATTCATCAGGCCTCGAAACAAGCCACGTCCGCAAGTGCAGGCATAAAAATTTTTGAAACTTGCTGAGGCACCTAAACAGTAAGCGTAATTATGTATTCCGCCTGGTACCATCTCACTTGCTCCGGCTTTTTTCCACGTAGCTCCACCATCATTTGTTTCTACTACATTTTCTCCATGATGGCCAACCACTAGATGATCAGGATTTGTTGGATCGATCAGGATATTTTCATAATTAGGCATGTGACCAAAATTATAGAACCATCCCAAAAAGGTTTCTTCACTTCCTCCACCTTCATAATTTTTAATTCCTATTGTAAGATCTTTCCAAGTAGCACCGCCGTCTTTGCTTTGGAAAATTCCGCCATATTTTCCTGATACTTGTTCTTCTGAAGAAAGTTGTCCAAAAAAGAGATTGGAAGATGCAACAATGACATCTGGATCTGATGGTGACATTGCTAACCGATAGGTGTATTTAAGCTCGCCGTTACCAAGAGACGTAAAGTGACTTCCACCATCTGTACTCTTAAATACTCCTTCTCCTAACGCTGATGCATATACTATTTGTGGATCATTTGGATGAAAAATAATTGAATATACTGCAAAATTTCCAATTCCTTGCGCCCTGGTCCAGCTTTCTCCGCCATCATAGGATTCCCAAAGTCCCTCGCCCGGCGGGGCTTCAGCTAGGTTCTCTCCTATCCCTATAAGAATATGATCAGAATTTTTTGGATCAACGGCGATGGATTTAGTGGCAGACCCCATGCTTCCTGGTTTATTTTTTTGAACAAACGTGCTGCTTTTTTCATGCACTGTTCCTTTAAAAAAGTCCTCACCTCCAAGATACACAATCGAGAAGTTATGGGGATCCGGCAGAAGAGTGAAAATCATTAGGTCTGTTGCAAGACGCTTATATCCTTTTCCGCCATTTTTTGACCAATAAAAACCAAGCCTGTCCCATGTGCCCACATATATCTCATTTTCATAATTAGGATTGACATACACTTCCCGCGTTGCAATGGAAACCACACCCTTATTGAACTCCTCAAAGGTGTTACCATTATCTGAAGATAGATAAATGCCATCACCACCAGTTCCAACATATATTTTTGAATTAAGACTCACAATTTCGCCAAACCATGTATGGGGCAAATTTTCTGATGTTTTTTCCTGAAATAAATTACCATCTGTTGAGACCCATAGTTTTGGTTCTGGATTCCATGTTCCAACAAAGAGGGTGGTTCCATCCGTCCCGATGCCAGTAACTTGTTCAAGCCCAGGTACATTTTCCCAAGATAATCCGTTTGGAGCCAGTTTATACAACTCACCGCCCATACGTGTATTATATTGCAATTCAGCGCCAAGTAGGTAGAGCGTATTTTTGAAATTCACGAACTGAGCAGTCTTTAGATTCTCAAGGCCATTGTTCAATGGCGCCCAACTTTTTCCATTGTCTGATGAGACAAAAACACCATCTTCACGCGTGGCCAGATACATTTTTGAATTATAAAAATAAATGTGATTAAAATCATAATGCTTATCAAAAACGAAGCGTTTTTCCCAGTGTTCTCCTCCGTTGATGGAAACGAGAAACATACTTGTTTGATCAAGGGGATGTCCCGGGAGGTATATTATATTAGGGTCTGTGGGGTCAAGTGCGAGTGTATGTGAATTAAAATTAGTATTATCAACTTCTCGAACCACATTATCGCATAAGCCACGCCAATCTACTCCTTTATTCGTTGTCTTTGCTATACAGCCAAGCATTTCTGGAACGTAGGCAATGTTGGTATTGCTTGGATTTACCACAATGTCAAAAGCGCGCACCTCGGGAATGCCATGCCCAACTGCTATCTGCTTCCATGAGTCGTCCGTTTGGAGTTCATATATTCCTCCAGAATATAACGAGGCCCAAACGGTTCCATCGTGAG
>JAGVYE010000045.1 GCA_018303445.1 Candidatus Woesearchaeota archaeon | reverse complement strand
TCGCCAGACGGCCTGGCCTCCACATTCCTAAATCAGTGCGATTTTCTGTGAAATCTTCTGCAAGTGGAGGTGCGAACGGGAGGGTTTCATATGAGCCCAATCGTGTGAAAAGTTTATAAAACAGGGGAGTCTCAGTCAGTTGATGGCTGCTGAAAAAGAGGCAAAAGGTGTTGAAGCCTATACAATGAGTAGCATGGTTAAGTTAAAAGGCTTCATTAAAAACGGATTCGACACAAGCACTATCATTAATGTCATTGTCAGTTTTGACTCAGAATTTGAAGAATTCAGACAGAGAGGATTTACGTTTCCTCCAAATTTGTTTTTCTATCATGAAGTTTCGTGGTCGGAAACTATCGGAGTATTAATTAACGAGCATAAATTAAGCAAAGAAGAAGCGATAACGGCACTCAGGAAGCTTATTGCAAAGTTCAATCTTCAAAAAGTTGTTAGACTTGATTTTGATGATTTACTTGAGAAGCTAGTAGAAGAAGCTAATCAAAGAGTCGCGAAAAAGTTCAATAATCCTGGGCTTAAAATTGGAGATAATGATGTTATAATTATTGGTGGATTTTTACGAGAGAAGATTAATTTTGTTCATTCTGGTGATGAGGGATTCTTGAAAACTTGTGAAGAATTAGGTATTAATACTGTACGACTTCCTGAAAGAGATTTCATGAAAGAAAAAGAAATTAAAGGTTGGATGAAGAAGGGACGAAAAGATTAATTGTAGAGGTTTATGTATTTTCTGTAAGCTTCTTTTCTGCTTACTGATTTGTCCCAGTTCTTAGATCTAAATTCTCGGAGGGCTTTAAGGGTTTGTCGACTTTGTCCCGAGGTTACTTTAGTGCCATAAATAAGCCTGAATTTGAATGATTCAATCATGGATTTAGAAACTTCCACTACTTGATCTAGGAGATGTTTTTCCATTTCATTGAAATGCTTAAGATTTATACTTGCTTGTTCTACCATTTTTTAGTATAAACGCTTAAACTTTAAAAAGCTTACTCCCGAGAGATACTTTACCTAAGAAGAGAAATATGAAATCCTCGCCAATCAGCCCGTGAGCACATGGCTATTCGTCAGACGGCCTTGCCTCCACCATACTAAATCTGTGCGATTTTCAATGGAATTTTCTGCGAGTAGAGGTGCGAATGGGAGGGTTTCATATTAGCTGAGAAAGTAAAAAGATTTTAATAGTATTCCTGATCTAATTCCCCCATGGACATCGAATTCAACCTTACTAAATCCATTGAAGAGAATGCAGGAAAGTATTTCGAATTAGCAAAAAAAGCCAAAAAGAAACTGGAAGGAGCAAAAAAAGCGTTAGAGGAAAGTAAAAAGCTGCTGCATAAGCTCCAGCAGCAAGAGGCGCAGTTCCTTCTTCTGGAAGAAAAGAAAAAAGATCAATTGAAAGACCGCCACAGGGAATGGTACGAAAAATTCCATTGGTTTACGTCTTCAGAAGGCTTTCTTTGTATCGGCGGGAAAGATGCCACTTCAAATGAAATCATTATTAAAAAACATCTGGAAGCCACCGATCTAGTTTTTCATACCGAAATGGCCGGCTCGCCATTCTTCATTATTAAAAATGGGCAGGAAGCGCAGGAAATAACTCTCCAAGAAACGGCCCAGGCGACGGCTATTTACTCCCGCGCTTGGAAGCTAGGCCATACCTCAGCTGATGTTTTTTATGTTCTTCCCCATCAAGTAAGCAAAGAAGCGAAAGCGGGTGAATTTATCACTAAAGGAAGTTTTATGATTTATGGCAAAACACAGCACATTTATCCGACGTTAGAGTGTGGAATTGGTCTTCTTAATGGAATAATCATTGGAGGCCCGCCAACGTCGATTAAAGCAAAAACACAGAACAATGTTGTCGTCATACCTGGCACAGAGAAAAAAAGTTCTCTCGCTAAGAAGATCAAGAACAAATTAAGTGGAGGAGATCTTAATGAAATTATTAAATTTCTTCCTGCGGGAGGAGCAGAGATTAAGAAGGAACGTTTTTAAAGAAAATGCGAATTTCTCTATCTAACGCCCCTGTCGTCTAGCCTGGATACCTCCAGTTTCCTGAAGAATAAGGGGAATTAAGCGTAAGGCCAATAGGACGCGAGCTTGCGGTCAGAAAGACAAAAAGCTTGAAGCCAGGGTTCAAATATTTTCCGAACATCGGGAGGAAACAACCGAGAAGCGGATCTTTGAAAGTCCCTGCGGGGGCGCTTTATTTTCTTTTTTTGTTTTTAATAATAGTTTTAGCATCTCGCAAAATGTTGTCCACAAAACAAAAAGGTTTATATATTGTGTGGACAATAACAAAGTTATGGCCTACGTTGATAAGATAAAGTCTGGAAAAAAGACGTTTTATTATCTTGGAAAGACAATACGCACAGGAGAAAATAAATGGAAGAAAATAAGAATTAAACTCGCAGAAAAAGAACCTACTCGAGAAGAAGTCGGCAAGAAACTCAGAGAGCTTCGGCTTAAGGAATATGACGTTTATAATCAAGATTATCTTGATGCCTATAAATTAGAAATAATTGATGATTTTAAAGAAGTTTACAATAATCATCGTAAAACTATACCTAAAACCGTTGCCGAGAAAGAAGAAGCGGATTTTTTAATCAGATTTACCTATAACTCTAATGCTATCGAAGGGAATAGATTAACATTACGCGACACTTATTTGATTATCAAAGAGAAACAGATTCCTTCTGGTGCTCCACCAAAAGATTACAATGAAGCCATCAATGGAAGAGAAGCGTTTGAGTTTATTAAAAATTATAAAGGAAAGTTTACGGTTGAGTTTCTTGAGAAAGTAAATGGAATATTAACGCAAAATACAGGTGTTGTTTATCCAGGAAGAGTTCGCTTTTTTCAAATTAAAATTGAAGGTGCTGACCACGTTCCGCCTGAACCGGAAGAAGTGCGGCCATTGTTAAAAAAGATGATTCATTTTTATTATGAGAATAAACGTAAAATTCATCCCTTTGTTTTAGCTTGTTTAATCCATGCCCAATTCGTAGAAGTTCACCCCTTTGAAGATGGAAATGGAAGAACTGGTCGAGCATTAATGAATTGGATCCTGATGCAAGCCGGATATCCAAAAATGTTTGTTCCCGTAAAATTGAGGCAGAAATATTACGAAGGGATTGATCTTCATAATAAAAAAGATTTTAAAGGATATTGTGAGAAAATGTTTGAAGTGGTAATGGAACAATTTAAGCTGTAATGTTGTCCACACATTACCAAGAATAACTTTATTTGTGGACAATAACATCTTAGAAACCAACTCTTTAGATAGTTTCCAAACATAGAGAGGAAATGATTAAGAAGCGGATCTTTGAAAGTCCCTGCGGAGGCGCTTTATTTTCTTTTTTTGTTTTTCATCTTCTTAAGATGCTTAACTAATTCTTTCAAGAGAATATACCCTTCTTTATCTTCCATTTTATCATCCCAGCTTTTTTTCTTGCCAAGACTCCGTATTTTGAGTACACGTTGCTTAGAATGAGAACGTTTTAATGTTCGGAGAAGAGCTTCGAAAGAAACATAAGTAGAATTACTCTTTTCTTTTTTTTTCTTGAGAAAAGGAACTCTTTTTCGCCGTCTCTTTTTTTTCACCATCTGCTATCCAGAAAAAGATTGGTAAATAAAAAACTTTGCCTGATTTGTGCCTATTCTAATAACTGCTTTCTGTATCTCTTTCATTCGTTTCTGATACCCCCCCTGCTTGCGGTGGTTGGGTGGTTTTGCATCAATTCGCCATTATCGAACAGGGTATCAGACACATAAAAAAAAATACAAGGAAAAAGAAAACTATCTTTTTTCTGTACAGAAAATAAGTGATTTTTTATTTTCTTGTACCCCCTTTGGGGCGGTTGGGATTTTTATTTTTCTTTAAATCCATTAAAATATTCTCGTTTGCCTTCTCCGACCACTTTAATCTTGCCGCTTTGCACTAAGACCGCTTGCTTATCCGAAAGAGCAACAATCGGATATTTTGTTGCTTTCGCTGCTTGGTCAACAATAACTCTATATTTTTCTTCAAAATGAGCCGTAATCAAAAACGGCACTAAATTTAAAGCCGTGAAATCCGTTATCCCAACTCTATTACGATCTTGATGCTTCCAAGCAGCAGCTCCAATCATTGGACAGGCAATATAACTTCCCGCGCTTACTCCCACATACAGACCGCCTCTTCTTAGAAAACAGGAAAGCACTTTGTCAAAACCACTTTCTCTTACAAACTTCAATAGATAAAATGTGTTTCCCCTATTTAGGGATATAATATCTTTATCAGAAAAAATTCGTTCTAAATCTTTCTCGGTTTTGCCTTTGAAATCAACATCTTCAAGATGTTTTATTCCACAATCGCGAAGTAATTGCCGGTCTTTTTCCATCCAGGTTGGATTTTTTGATTCGCCATAGGCTGCGGTGGTAACAAAAGCTACTCTATTCTCTTCCGGTCTTTTCTTTGGTAAAATGGAAAGAAAATATTTTTTTATTTCTGGAACAATTCCCCCCGATGTATAGTAAATTGCCATAGAAGTCGAACAGCTTATGCAATTTAGTATATATGAAATTCGCAACATTAAGTTCGATTTCTTGCGAATTTCAGTATAAGTAAAAGTGTGGCCATTTTATTGAAGCAATTCAATAACCTTTTTTATCTCGTGAATACTGGAAAAAGAAACTTTCTCACAACAAATTATAGGTTCTCACTTTAGGAACTTCGGTGTTGCAATAAGGACAAGTTCTGGGCATGCTTGTCAAAGGATTATACCTAAATGAATATTTACACACGGAACATTTACAGTGCAGATGATGCGTTCCTTCAATCTTACTAAACTGGCTCTGTGGCTCTTTTTGCCGCTGCCGTGCCGCTTTCTCTAAATAGTCATCTACCTCATCCCAGCCAGGGGGCCGAGGAATTTCCTCCTTCTTTGCGACAGCTTCTTCAGCTTTTTTTGCTTTCGTTTTGCCACTGTAACAATTCTGGCACACCACCTGTTTATAGTCATGATGAAGCTTAAACTGCTCTGCAGGAGCTGAACTTCCACAAACCCTACACTGCGCTTGGACGCTTGACATGCCTAGCTAGAAATAGGAACCTCTTTTTATATTTTTGGATGGTGTACAAGAAAATCCCTCCTCTAAAGGAGTGAAACAAATATTTAAAAGAAGAAGTTATGGGAAGGACATGCGCCCTTTTTGGAAAAAAGTGGAAGAGATTAACTCCAAGCTAATTCTACCTGCAATTTTTATTCTCTTAGTGATTATTATTTATCAACTTTTTTCCCCGCAAGTACAAAACGAGAAACTCGAAATCACACTTCAAGTCCTGGATAGCTTGGTTGTGGCTATTTTTGTCATTGATCTTATCTTTCTCGCCATCAAAGCCAAAAGTACAAAATTCTTTTTCAAGAACTATTGGCTCGATATTCTCGCCGTGCTTCCTATTTACTTCTTCTTCAAGATCTTTACACGTTTTTATACTACCGTGACTCTCACTGAAGAAATCGTCTTAGGTCAACGTATTGTACACGAAGGACTGGAAGTTGAAAAAGAAGTTAAAATTCTATCACGAGGAGGAAGATTGGCACGCTCTGTAGGTATAGGAACCAGAGTCCTAAGAGTTCTCATCAAATCACGCTTTTTAAGTATGTTCTTAGAAAAATACCATCTCGCTCACAAAAGAACATACCAAGCCAATGAACAAAGATACAAAATCAGCCGATCTTAATGAGCCTTACTTTTTTAATCCTTTCTTGGACATAAGCATCATTTAATGCCTCAGCCATAAAATCTTTTAAAAGAGGATTTTTCACCTTCAACTTGGCCATTAATCGACCTTTCTTGACAAAAGCTCCGGGGTGTTTCCGCTTAAAATTCTCTGCTGCTGTAGGAATATTTAACGGCGGCCCTTGACGAATTTCCCAGGAGAGACGGCGAAGCAAAGAAACAAAAAAAAAGAAACAGGCTTCATCAGCTTTAATATTCCATTCCCAATCCGCCTTTGTAACCACGTACGGCTTTAATTTTTCCTGTAAAAAAGTAAACACTTTCCATAACTTCACACCCACAACGTCTTCCTTTCCCTGGATTGGCTTAATGACTAGAAACAGTAAATGCCGGTTTTGCTTCCGTGCTTCTTGCTGCAGCTTTTTTTGGTCTAAAGGCGTCAATTCAAAATAGGAGGCTAAGGGCTTGTTAAGAAATTCTTTAGCCAGAAGACAAAATTTTTGAAGGGAATTAAAAGACAAAGCAGCGGCGGCATTTCGTTTTTTATCAACAGGGTCGATGACAATTAATGGAGATTGCTGCTTTGACTTGTTAAGATTAAATAAAGCATCCTGCTTTGGATAATGCTTGGCCACATCAATGACTTCTTTTTCTTTCCATTTCTGTGATGCTGCGAGAAGTTTCTGAAACGAACCGTAAAAGACAATCAAGATCTCCAAAACATAACCACTAAAGCCTTGAATATGTGATTCTGCGCCATAAATTTTTTGTGCTTTACAAAACTGCTTTGCTAACCGTACTTCATCTTTCATATTTTTCGCTTTTGTATTCACCCACTGTGCGTGCAAAGGAGAAACATCAGTGATGTTGACGGTCTGCTCTGCTTTTTTTATATTTAATATCGGAACAATTTCAAAAGTAAACCCCTGAAAGGAAATCTGAAAATAATCACGGCTTCCATGCAATACGGCAATCTTCTGGCTGGGAAATGTCTTTGTAAGAAGGGGCTTTAACAAAGTAGAAAGCTGCTCTGATTTAAGTTTATATTTCTCATAAGGGAAAAGAACAAAAATATCAATATCTGGATTTCCGGAAAGCCAGGTATCTTTTGCACCGCTTCCACCGAGAATAGCTTTGCCAGGAGAAATGTTCTTATGAAGCTTACTGAGGAAAGAAGCTGTCGCAGCTTCAAACTTTTTTCTTTCTTCTTTTTGAGGCTTTATCTTCTTTAATACTTCAGAGTACGGAAATTTATTTTTATCTTTCATGACCGCCAACGACTCTTATTTTAATTCTTAAATCTTAAAGAGTACCAAAAAACTATATAAATCTTTATAAAACGTGGAAAAAAGGATTTATAATAAGCAGCGTCGCCTCTACAGAAGGAAACTCTTCTGGTTGCGACTCGGCTAATGCCAGCGTCGCATAATCTGGTATTGCGCAGGTCTTGAAGCAACTTTAAGAAAGCTGCATCAAAACGGCGGGCTAATGCCCACCGCAAAGCAAACCTGTCCCTTTGGGGATTCCCAGTTCAAATGGTGAAAAGAACGACTCTTTCGCCTGATGGTCTGGGCGCTGGCGCTTTTTTTTGGAAGGAGAATAAAAAATAGTAACTTTACCTGACCCTTATCACTTCCAAATTCTTCGGCGCAACTGTCTCAATCCTGAATTGCTTATGGATAGAAGAAGCCAGATCTAAACAGCGTGAAGATTCTCCATGGACAATAATAACTTTTCTTGGCTGGGGATTACACCGTTTAATATAATTCATGAGCTGACGTCTATCAGAATGATTTGTAATTTCAATTCTATTCACAGTCATGTTAATTTTATAAACACGCTGTTTTCCATCTTCCGCAAATACCATTTCCTTGTCACCATCTCTGATACGCTGCCCTAAAGAGCCAGGCGGCTGGTAACAGCTGAACACTAAGCTATGTTTACTTCCCTCACAGAGCCCTTTAAGATACTCTACAGAAGGCCCCCCATGTAACATTCCAGAAGTTGCCAAAATGAGACAAGACCCTTCTTCTAACATAACTTGCTGACGCTCTTTATTAGAGCCAACCCGCTTGATAAGATCCGACATAAAAGGATTGCTTTCGTTATGAAAAATTTGTTGCCGCAAATTTCGGCTAAGGTACTCTGGATACGCCGTATGTATTGCTGTAATATCCCAGAGCATCCCATCAATATAAATTGGGGCGTTAGGAACTTTGCCTTCCCTCACTAATCGTTCTACAATAACCATGACTTCCTGTGCTCTTCCAGACCCAAGGACAGGCATGAGTACTTTTCCACCACGCTCAAATGTCTCTTTAATAATCTGAATCATAACCTCTTCTGCTTCTTGCTCGGCCATGTTATTTTCTCTGCCTCCATATGTTGATTCCATCATTAAAGTTTCAATCCGAGGAAATTGTGTATTTGCTGGCTCCAAGACATTCGTTCGGGCATATTTTAAATCGCCAGTATAAGCAAAATTGTGAAGCCCATTTCCAATATTTAAATGAGCTATGGAACTGCCCAGCATATGCCCGGCATTATACAAAGTAAGACGAACATCAGGAGTTATATCTGTAACTTCATCATAATCGAGAGTTATCGTATGTAAAACCATTTGCCGCACTTCTTCAGACATGTCCAGCTGTAACAAAGCCATAATATCACGAGTAGGGGCAGTGCAATAAATTGGCCCTTGATACCCATATTTAAACAAATAAGGGATCAGTCCTGAATGATCCAGATGAGAATGAGTTACGACGACAGCATCAATTTCACTTATATTGAATTCTGGAGCATCTAAGTAAGGATACGTTTCCGCCCCATCTTCGCTCGGATCAATGCCGCAATCGATTAAAATCCGTGATTCTGGTGTTTGTAATAAAAAACAAGTTCGGCCCACCTGCCGCGATGCGCCTAAGCAACTTAGACGAATCCATTCATGCTTCTTGGTCCGCAGCCACCCATCATAGATGCGATGTCCAGTTCTATCAAGAAATTTTTTCCGGTCATCGGCATGTTCATATAGTACAGAACGAATACTTTCAATAAGCTTTGAGCGAATGGGAGGAATACGTCTAATAATCGCCACCCAAAACGTTTTTGCCGCAATGTCTTTCAATAATTCCCCCTGCCGCCCTATAACTAAGCCAGGCTTATCTGCGTGAATGATAACTTGGCTTCTGGGAGGATCGAAAATAAATTCTTTCAAACCCGCCTCTTCCGGGATAAGTTCACGAATTATTTTTTCCGCTTTCTCTTTTTCAAGACATAATGAAGGATCTGGGCGTAACTCAATGCGCTTCTTAAACTCCTTTACCGCGGCCCTGATTGTTCCTTGATTATCAAAGAAAAAATCTTTATCCTTCGTGTACAAAACAAGGTTTGCCCCTTCAAATGCAGAATCATCTATTTTACCCTGCGGTAAAGTTTTAATAAGTTCTTTTAATATATCTGCCATTTTTCCTTCTTTCCTTCACACTTTCTTAATCCAGAACCACACTCTTCTCTAAACCGTGAAGAGAACTGTTTATAACCGCATCTCTACTTCCTTGCGCAACACACGTTTAATTTCTTTCTCTGTAACAACAACGACATCAATGCCGTTTCCAGAGGCACTATCACGTTGCAAAGCTGTATCTATTGCTTTAAGGGCAAGCTTTACTCCATCATTAACTGTGAAATCAGGCTTATAATGAGTTTCTAAAACCCCATAAGCAAAGACCGAACCAGAACCGGAAGAAACAAAATCCTTAATTTTTGTAACACTTCCATCCGGGAAAAGGTCATAAAGATGAGAGCCTTTTGCATCCTTTCCTCCTAGGAGGAAATGAACGATTCCTGGAAGCATACTTGGCCGTCTAATGGTAGAATACACTAACCCACCAAGCAAATTTGCGGCCTCCTTTGCCGCGGGCCGCTTATTCGTTCTCATTTCCTTCAGTTTTAATTCAGCGCGAATAAGCTTTATGAGAAGCTGTGCGTCAGAGACCCCCCCGGCAATAGTTAATGCAAAATCATCTGAAATTATATGAACTTTTTCCGCTCTCTTATCAACAATCATCGTGCCTGCAGTTGCCCGCATATCAGCAGCCAGCACAATCCCATCTTTACATACAATACCCACTGTTGTCGTCCCAGTTTTAAGCTGTTCTTCCATAGGAAACACCTTAGAAATATTCACCTACCACCATTGTTCACATTCTGAAAAGAAGCACTTCTTTTTAAAGCTTTCGGAATCGTGTAGGTATTGAGTCTGTGGTTGGACTGTGCCAATGCACGAGCGATAGAATCTTCTCTCAACTCTTTATTGTAGGGAGAGTTGATCCTACGGAAGGGAACCCACACTATAATAATAGAAGTAGAAGAGCGAGTTGATACTACCTGAGCGTTAGCGAATTATTGGATGAAGCCGGAATCGTGGTGTTAAACCCTCTTATTTGCCCTTCACCCTTTCCTTCTAAACTTCTTTTCCAATTCTTCCGCACTAATTTTAAACAACGTCGGCCTGCCATGAGGACAGGCATAAGGAAGCTCTGTTTTTGCAAGGTCATTGATAATAGCTTCCATTTGCTGAATTGTTAAGACCTCGCCGGCCATTACTGCCGATCGACAGGCCATTCTCGTAACAATCTCTTCCTTGCGCTCTAAAATCTTTTCTTTTCCTTCTTTCAGAAAAGTCAGGACCTCATAAAAAAAATCAGGTTGCTGCACTCGGCCAAAAATTAAGGGAACCGTCTTCAAAAGAAAGGTCTTTTCACCAAAAGGTTCTAAGAAAAATCCAAACCGTTCTAAAACTTCTTTACCATCTTCAACAAGCTCTTTTTCCCCGGGCAGGAATTCTATTATTTCTCCTTGCAAAAGATATTGCACTTCCACTTTCTCTTTCATAAACTGCCCCATAAACTGTTCATATAACACCCGCTCCTGCGCGGCATGCTGATCGATGAAATAAGCTCCTCCTTGAGTTTCGGCAACGAAAAAAGTCTTATGAATTTGCCCCAAAATTCTCATTATGGGAAAAGACCGAGGTAAAGGTAAAATATTATTGCCTAAAACTAAAGGAAGCGACGCTTTTGCGCTTTGATCTGGTGACTCTTCTTTAACATGAAAAACCTCTTGCTTACTTTGCTCAAAAGTATACTTTCCATCATTTTTTTGAACAGATTTCTTCACGACGGGCCGGAACTGCATCTGCCTTTCAAACTCTACATCGACAAGAGGAATCAAATTGTTTTTCTGTAGTGTTTCTTTAACCGCTTTCTCGACGGAAAAGCAAACTTGTTCTTTTTGTTCAATTTTAATTTCTGATTTTTGCGGATGAACATTCACATCTATAGCACAACTATCTAAATGAAGATGAAGAACAAAAAGAGGATGCTTGTTGACAAAGAGCAAGGAATGATAAGCTTTATAGACGGCATTGGTAATCTCTTCACTTCGCACCCATCGATTGTTAACAAAGAGAACTTGCTGCTGTCGATCATTTCGCACTGTATAAGGAGTAGAGATAAATCCAGAAATGGAGGTTGTTTCATCAGTGTAAGAAATTTCGAGTAAGTCTTTCGCAACGTGAACTCCATAAATAGAGGCGATATTATCACGAGCATTTTCTATTACAGGAGCGTGCAACAGCTGGTTTCCTCCATGGAAAAGTTTGAAAGAAACAAGAGGATGAAGAAGAGCATAGTGTGTAACAACATCGATAATATGGCGCAATTCAACACTGTCAGTTTTAAGAAACTTTTTTCGAGCAGGAGTATTAAAAAAGAGATTATGTACTTCTATTGTTGTTCCCCGTTCAGTTGGAATAACACTAGAACTAACAACAGAGCCCCCTTCAACAATGAGATTAAATCCTTCCCGTGTCTGTTGTTGTTTCGTAAGAATAGAAAGTTTGGAAACTGCGGCAATACTCGCCAGAGCTTCGCCCCGAAATCCCAGAGTCGCAATCGCAAAAAGATCTTCCTCTTTCTGAATTTTACTGGTAGCATGACGCAGGACTGAATTTCTCGCATCTTCTTCATCCATTCCTTCCCCATTATCTCGCACGCGAATAAGTTTCTTTCCTGAATCTTCGATGTTAACAATTATCGACGTAGATCCGGCGTCTAAAGAATTTTCCACCAATTCTTTTACTACAGAAGCAGGCCGCTCAATTACTTCCCCTGCAGCGATCTTGTTAATCAGCTCTTCCGAGAGAAGATGAATTTTAGGCATGGCTATTCTCGAGAATAGAGCCTATATAATATTTATGGTTATATGATACTGTCATCTTTTCGTCATCTTCATTTTTGAACGGTATTTGATTAAATCTAGCAGCTTATTTCTTCCTAGCGGAAGCCTGATTTCCGCAGCTTCTGCTGGCGTTATACCTTTAAGCTGCTGATGTGGATTTACAAAATTGTGAGTAATA
>JAGVYE010000044.1 GCA_018303445.1 Candidatus Woesearchaeota archaeon | reverse complement strand
TTCTGCTCCCCCATGATGGAAATTTCCTGAATGGGAACGATCTTTTCCACAAGTTCTCTTTGTTCTGCTTTGTACCATCCCAAGTTAATGGTAATCGCTTTCGTTAAAAGCATCGTCACAACTCCTATTCCTGCAGGAATAAAAGAACGTATACTGCTTGTGGAGTTGTATAATCCGATGGCCAACGAAACCAATAACAAAGAATTACACACATAATGCCCGACGTAATCAAGATAAATCCCGTTGAGAGAAAAATGCTTTCTGTAGCGGGCGATATTTCCATCGACTCCATCAATAATCGATGCCAGCTGAAAAATAAGTAAGGCGATGACCGTTACAAGGTAATCCCCCTTCATAATCAGGAGCACCATCGCCATCTTTAGAATAATCCATAGAACAGTTATTTGATTCGGCGTTAGTGGCAGATACAAAAAAGGCTTCGTAGCATAAAATGCCAAATAATCACAAGTCGGGAGAATAAACCCTTCTGCTTTCTTTCGTGGGATTAACTGCCTTAATTCCTTAACTGTGGGTTGTTTTTGCACAAGTGAATTCCAGAGTTAGACATTTATAAATATTTTGTAATATTCACCTCTATCCTTTTCGCTGACTTTCAGATCTATAAACTTTATAAATCAAATACCTTTGGCTTTTTAAAATGCTCAAAGAACAATATTTTACAGAACAAAATGCTAAGAGCAAGGTCAAACAATGGGAAAAGCAACTTTGCCCGTATCGTAAGAGAGGGCGTGAACTTAATCTTCAGAATTCTGCTTTGCTCATTATCGATATGCAAAACTACTTTTTAGATAAAAAATCTCACGCCTTTGTTCCCGCAAGCTCCTTAGTTGTAAAAAACATCAAGAAAGTCCTTTCTTTCTACAGAAAAGAGTGTTTACCGGTTATTTTTACATATTTTGCAGTGACGAAATCAGAAACAGATCCGATACTGAAATGGTGGGGGGATACAGTATACGAAGGAAGCATCCAGAGCCGGATTATTAGAGAATTACGTTTTCAATCGAACGAAATAGTTATCAGGAAAAGATCATACAGTGCTTTTTATAAAACTAAGTTGGAACAAATTCTCAAATCAAAAAAAATAAAAGAGATCGTCATTACTGGAGTCCTCACTAATCTCTGTTGCGAAACAACTGCCAGAGATGCCTTTGCGCGCGGTTTTCAGGTTTTTTTCCCGGCGGACGCTACAGCTGCATATACTGAAGAAATGCATCTTGCTACCCTCAAAAACCTTTCCTATGGTTTTGCCACACCCTTTTTTGTAGAAAAGCTCTTAAAAAATGATCTATGATTGTGCTATCATCGGAGCCGGGCCAGCAGGGATCACTTCTGCCATTCAATTAAAGAGGGCCGGCTTTACAATTACTCTTTTTGAAAAAAAGAAGATTGGCGGATTAGCACCTAATGCCCACCATATTGAGAATTACTTAGGATTTAGAGAAGGTATTTCCGGAAGAAAATTAACCTCCCTTTTTGTGAGACAACTTAAATTGTGGAAAATTCCCGTTGTTGTTGCTGAAGTAACAAACATTACTAAAAAGAATTTTTTTTATATTTATACTCCTCAAAAAAAATATAAAGCCAGAAGTGTAATCCTTGCCACAGGCACTATTCCTTTAGAAGCAAATATCCCCGGAGAAAAAGAACTAAGTGGGGAAAAAGTTTTTTATGAAGTGACGGATCTTCTTTCAAAAAGCCGCAGTAATAAATCAGCAGTAGCCATTATTGGCGGTGGAGACGTCGGATTCGACTACGCTTTACGCCTTATAGAGAAAAAGTATCAACCGCGTATTATTACTTCACATAAAATAAAATGCCTCGATCTCTTAAAACAACGTGTTAAAAAGAAGAAAATACCCTGCCTTGAGAATATTCAAATTAGGAGTATAAAATCAAATAAACACAAAGTAGAGGTCATTTGCCGGGGAATAAAATTTATTGTAGATTATGTTTTAATTGCCATTGGGCGCAAGCCGAGTTTACCATTAATTAAAGTTGTTAACAGAGACGGCCTCTTTATGGCTGGGGATGTACAAAATGCCGCCCAGCGGCAGATCCACATCGCCACTGGCGATGGAATGAAAGCAGCTCTGAACGTGATTAATTATTTACAAACAAAATGTTAGTGATTAAAGAATTTGGCGAAGATGAAATAGCTAAAGTCTATGTTAGCGAGATCAAAGGCCATCCTATTGAATTTGCTGAATCTGTGGCACAACCTTTTCAGAGGGAAGATAAATGGGTTCTTATTGTTTCTTGTCTTTTTGGCTGTCCTGTAAAATGTCTGATGTGCGATGCCGGCAAATTTTACAATGGTCGCCTCAGTAAAGAAGAAATTCTGGAACAAATAGATTATCTAATTTCAAAAAGATTTCCCAGCCGTGTCGTTCCCGTAAAAAAATTTAAAATCCAATTCACGAGAATGGGAGAACCAGCCTTTAACCAAGCCGTTCTGGAGGTATTAGAGGAACTTCCCCGGCGCTACCTTGCACCAGGTCTTATTCCCTCTATTTCCACTATTGGCCCAAAAGAATGTGGCCCTTTCTTGGATAGATTATTATTGATAAAGAACCGCTTGTATCCCAAAGGCAAGTTTCAATTGCAATTTTCTATCCATACCACGGACATCATTAAAAGACGGCAACTGATACCCCTCCCTCAAATGACGTTTCGTGAAATTGCCGAATTTGGGAAGAGATTTTATACTGCCGGGGACAGAAAGATAACTTTAAATTTTATCGTTTTGAAAGATTACCCCATTGAACCGAAGATCCTTCGCACCTTTTTTGATCCATCTCTTTTTATCGTAAAACTAACTCCTCTCAATCCTACGAACAACGCCAGAAATAATGGTCTCAAAACAAAACTTGATCCTTACAACCAGAAATCCATTTCCCAACTTGTTGACGAATTTCATTCTTTCGGCTTTGACACTATTATCAGTATCGGCGATCTCCAGGAAAACGAAATCGGCAGTAACTGTGGCCAATATGTGTCTGCATATAAAAGTGAATGCACAGCGCATCAAAGACATTCTTAAGTTAACAATTCTCGACGGTTACTTTTAAAAATAAGCCTCTTTTTGGCATTTATATGGTTTATAACAAATATACCGAAAAGAAGAGCCGTCTCCATAAAGGATTGAGAGTTCTCAGCGAGGAAGGTTTTTCTTCATTTATGGTAAAATTTGCCTATTACTTAGAGAGGCTTAACCGCCGTTTCTTTGGCTCATTTATCGTCGCCGCTCTGCCCCAAAAAAGCTTTGCAGTTAACGGCAAAAAGTATCCCTATTTTATTCATCGTCGTAACACCACCTGGGTAAATGAACGAGCCGTCGAAATACCTTTTGCTATGGATCTGGTCAAACAACATTCTCCACAGACAGTTTTAGAAATTGGTGCAGTATTAACCAATTACTTTCCTTACCTTCCTATTCAATGGGACGTTGTCGATAAATTTGAGAAAAGCCTTGGAATTATCAATGCTGATGTTATTGATTATAAACCACTTTCTAAATATGATCTCATCGTCACTATTTCGACCTTAGAGCACGTTGGGCAGGATGATGATATAAAAGACCAAAACAAAATTTTCCAAGCCTTGGGAAATCTGCAACAAAACTGCCTGAAAAAAAATGGAACTCTTATTGTAAGTATTCCTCTGGGGTATCATCACGCTTTCGATAACGCTTTATTTGAAAACAAATTAAAATTTGATGAAGAATATTATCTCCAAAGAGGCCGTGGATTGCATTGGAAGCAGATCCCTAAAGAACAAGCGAAAGGAGCAAAATATGGAACGTATGAATATCTATCTGCTGATGTGGTGTTTTTTGGAGTTATGAAAAATTCTTAAAAACCATAAAACTATTCTTCTTTCACGCACAACAAATCCATATTTACCTTTGTTCCTTGCTTTAAATAATGAGAAACCTTCTCCAGAGTAAAAGGATCAATGGAGTTCTCATTTACATTAAATAACGTAAAATTATTTTCTTGCAAGAAATTGATGAAATCTTTAGGGTTGATATTAAGATTTTTTAAAAAATCAGGTGTAAACTCCGTAACCAGGGTTATCTTTTCATTTTCCTGAAGTAATCGTGACATTCCCTGGAGGGCATCAAATTCTGCTCCTTCCACATCTAATTTAATAAAATGAACTTTTTGTTTCGCATCAAAATAGTCATTTAACGCAACGGCTTCAACTTCTATAAAACTAGAACGGCAGTATTCATTTTCATGGAGGGAATGCCTTGTTGAGGAATCATTACTTAAATAAAATTTCATTTTTTCGTTCTTATTCGAGACCGCTTTTTCCACAAAGACAATATTGGTATAACCATTCGCTTCCGCATTTTTCTTCAGAAGCCTCATATTTTCGGAATTCGGTTCAAAGGCATACACTTTGCCTTTCTTTCCAACTAAACGCGCAAAAAGAAGAGTAAAATACCCAATATTTGCTCCTATATCAAATACAATATCTCCTTCTTTAAGGTATTTCTTTGCAATATCTGCGACAAAAGGTTCATAATGTCCTCTTGTTGATAACCGCATCGAATCATCTTTATCAAGGTAAATAGTATGGCCATCGATAACCGCCTTATCAGATTTTAGTTTTTGAATAACGATTCCATTTATTTTCTTGAGAAAAGGATAACGCAATCCTTTTTTAGTTAAATAGGTATGTCCTGCCCTATACCAGTTTACGAGAGTTTCTCGCATAAACCTTCATTTAAGAGGTTTATTATAAATATTTCTGCAACTAAAATCCACCACTTTAATAAAGTTAAGTTGAATGAAAAAACCCGTGTCAAAAATCGCCATTCTTGGTCCTCTCACCAAAGATCGCGTTGTTATCCACAATCGACCTGAATATATCTCTGCCGGCGGTGCTGTATTCTACTGTGGTGAAGCCTTGGTTAAGCTCGGTGTTGATACCACCATTTTTATTACTATCGCTGAGAAAGATCTCTGGCTTACAGAACAATTTTCCAAAAAAGCGGTCCTGAAACCAATATACAAAGAAGAAACAGCCTATTTCGAGAACCTTTATCCGCGAAGAAATGTTGATTACCGCATTCAAAAAGCAAAACTAGTCTATAACCCTTTTTTAGTTAAAGAGTTAGAAAAAGTAAATTTTAATGAATACCAATATCTCATTCTCGGTTCTTTACAAAATAGTGATTTTCCTTTAGAAACTATAACATTTCTTGCCAAATTTAAAACCAAATTATGCTTTGCGATCCAAGGATTTCTCCGAAGAATTGAAAATGAGAATGTCCTGTTGCGAGAATTTGAACAAAAAGAATCCTTTCTTCGTCATGCTCATCTGGTGTTAATGAATGAAATGGAAGCGCAGGCTTTCATGCCTGACACTTCATTTGAAGATATTTGTCGGAAAACGGCAAAACTAGGCCCCGAAGAAGTGATCATCACCAAAGGCAGTAAAGGCTCCCTGATTTATCTAAAAAAACGTGACCAATTCTTTTCAATTCCCGCTTTTGTGACTTCTAATATTAAAGATGCAACAGGAGCAGGAGATAATTATCTTGCCGGCTACTTGTTAAAAAGAACCGAAACAGACAATATTCAGGAAGCCGGCGAATTTGCAGCTATGACTGCTACATTAAAATTAGAGCGAGAAGGAGCATTTAATAAAAGTAGAACTGAAGTTGAACAAAGATTGAAGATACATCGATTGTTGAAAGCCGAAGAATTAGCGAAAATTAAAACTTTGAATATTTTTTGATCCAACGGTAAATTGTTGATTTGTTTACGCTTTTTTCTCGCTGCAAAACTGTCTGAATCTTCCCGTAACTAAATCCATCATCATAAAGTTGTAAAGCGCGAAGAATAATCCCTTTTTCCTTTCTCATTCGGAGAAAAAATCTTTCCTCTGTAAATATTCTCTTACAATTTTCACAGCGATAGACCATTTTCTCTCCTTGCCGCGTCTTCCGCGTCATATGTCGTCGTACGGAATTTCCTTTGCAATGCCGGCAGGCTATCTTCATCGTTAATGCAACGATTTTTCAGAAGATTTATAAAACCTACGTTGGCATATCTTTATTAAAAACGATCTGAGGTGCTTCAATTATGTCTGAAAAAATTATTAAACTTGCTATTGCTGGTGTAGGCAACTGTGCGAGCTCTCTAGTGCAGGGAATTAATTTTTATCGTCACGTTACAGAAAGAAGTGATCTTGTTCCAGGGCTGATGCATAACAGCATTGATGGTTATCTTCCAAGTTCTATAGTGCCGGTTGCGGCTTTTGATATTGATAAAAGAAAAGTTGGGAAAAGTCTTGATCTCGCCATATTTGCAGAACCTAATTGTACCCTTGTTTTTGAGGATAATATCGTTGAAGGACTTGGTCAAGGTGTTCCTGTTTTTAGAGGCCCTACTCTAGACGGTATGGCAAATATAATGCAGCATCATCCGGAGAACAGAGCGTTTCGAGAATCAAATGCCGATCCTGTGGATGTTGTTGAGGCACTTAGAAAAAGCGGTGCTCATGTTTTAGTAAATTACATGCCTGTCGGTTCAGAAAAAGCAACGCAATTTTATGCTCAGTGCGCTTTGGAAGCCGGGGTGGCTTTTGTGAACTGCATGCCTGCTTTTATTGCTTCTACTAAAAGATGGGCCGATAAATTTTACGCCGCAAGTTTACCTATAGTGGGAGATGATATTAAATCTCAGATCGGTGCTACTATTGTCCATCGAGTTTTAGCGGATCTTTTTGCGCAAAGAGGTGTTGAGCTTGGTTCTACTTATCAACTGAATGTGGGAGGAAATACTGATTTCTTAAATATGCATGATGGTGAAGCCCGCTTAAGTTCAAAAAGAGTAAGTAAAACAGAAGCTGTCACTTCTCAAATCCCTGGAGGAATAGCCGCAGACAAAATTCATGTTGGACCCAGTGATTATGTTCCCCATCTTGGAGACCAAAAACGCTGTTTCATTGATATGAGTGGGTATTACTTTGGAAGAGCTTCAGTATCACTTCGGCTTGAACTTCACGTCGAAGATTCTCCCAATAGCGCTGGAGTGGCCATTGATGCGATTCGCTGTGCAAAACTTGCTCTTGATCGGGGAATTGGTGGTCCCTTGACTTCCATTGCTTCTTATACTATGAAACATCCTCCTGAACAATACCGCGATGTGGAAGCGCGAGAGAAGACGGAAGCCTTCATTCGAGGAGAATTAGAAAGATAGTTTCTTAACCTTTTTAAATACTTTTTTTTGTTTTTAATAAATCTAAATGAAAGCAGTTATTTTAGCCGCCGGTGATGGAGGAAGATTAGGCAGAGATATCCCCAAAATTCTTCTCGAGCTTCATGGAAAAAGCCTTCTTGAATATCATGTTGATGGATTACAACAATTAAAGATAGAGGAAATCATTCTCATTACTGGTTTTCGCAAGGAACTTATTGATGAACACATGAAGAAAAAAAACTTATCAGAAAAAATAAAAATCAAGTTTGTTGTCAATGATAAACATGACATCTATGAAAATGGCTACAGCGTTCTTTGTGCCAAAGGCCATGTCAAAGAACCTTTTCTTATGTTTATGGGAGATCATTTAATTCATTACCCTATCTTAAAACCATTACTACAAAAAGATCATTCTACTCTTAAAGGCATTCTTGAAGTTGTCGATTCTGACGCAAAATATATGCAAGCTGATCGGGCTACAAGAGTTCTTATTCATAATCTGGTGATTGAAGATAGTGGAAAGAAAATTGAGAACTTCAATGCTTTAGACACCGGCTTTTTTATCCTTACTCCTCATGTTTTCGATATTCTGGAAAGAAATAAAGAGCAAGGGAAAACAGAATGGAATGATTGTGTAGTTCATTTCCTGCAACAAGGAATTCCTACCTTTGACATTAAATCTAATTTCTGGCTAGGGATTAATACCGAAGAAGAATTTGCCCATGCTGAACGCATTCTCCATACCCTCGCTTCAGGAACCAAACATCACTACCTTTAAAAACAATTCTTGGTGTTAGCAAGGCTATGGTTTCCTATTTACGAAAGGCAGTAAGTGGCATGGCCATTT
Organism: Candidatus Woesearchaeota archaeon; assembly: GCA_018303445.1. Taxonomy (GTDB): domain Archaea; phylum Nanobdellota; class Nanobdellia; order Woesearchaeales; family GW2011-AR9; genus JAGVYE01. The sequence continues at coordinate 365 of JAGVYE010000044.1, read as the reverse complement.
CTTTCATTATAAGTATTGCTGCTTCTCTCGTCAGTTATCTCACCCGCATTGTCTTAGCGAGAAATCTTACCACCACCGAATATGGCCTATTTTATGCCGTCTGGACGGTAGTGATTTTCTTTCTCTTTTTCCGCGATTTGGGCCTTCAAGAAGCGTTAGTAAAGCATATTGCTGAATTTAAAGTCACGGATAAATTGCAAACGATAAAAACGGCTCTCGTTTCTGCTTTCATTCTACAGATAATGGGTTCACTCTTATTAGCCTTAGCTTTCTTCTTCCTTGCCGATTTTCTTTCCATTCATTATTTCAAAGACCCCAGAGCTTCATTGCTTTTGAAGATCATGATCTTCTACGTAATCTTTAGT
>JAGVYE010000043.1 GCA_018303445.1 Candidatus Woesearchaeota archaeon | reverse complement strand
GTGTCTCGTACCGCTGGTGAGCAAAATTGAGAACCTGCCATTTGACAGCTTGATGTTCAGGCCGGATAATGCCGTTAGCATCACTGTTCGTGGAAAAATAAATCGGCCAGCCGTAGTAATCAAAACTCACTTCTAGATCTTCCGCACCGGTTAAAGGAAGAATGGCATTATCAGTAAGGCGTTGCGCCTGCAAATTTCCTTCCGGATATACTTTATAATAAAAGTTGCTGCTGCCTAAATACCTCAGCATGGGAAGATAGGAAGACAACAAAGTTTTAAATTTCTCTTTGAGCACAGATTCGCTCCAAGAAAGAACAGAAATGAGTTCAAACCCAATATCAGAAGTAGGGGCAAAAGAATTAGGATCTTTTCTAGAATAAATAGAAATGAGCTCCAGGCCTTGTTTTTCAATGAAGCTGTAATTCTGCTGCGTGTTGGTGATTTTTTCTGCCACCACATAGTAATGCTGCAAGGGAAGAGGAATTTTACTAAGGAAAGAATTCAGTGTTGTGGCAGAGTCGCCTTTTCTCGCTTCAACATCCATCTTGAGTAATAACGTAATCGTTTCTCCGCCTACTTTAACTGTTACTTCCCGCGGCGCATTTTCTATAGACTTAAAGCGAAAGCCCTGGCTCTCAAAGGAATGGTAATTATCTAAGCAGCTTTCAATTTTCTCGCTGACAAAACGGGAAAGCTGGGCTTCGATGCTTAACTCTGGATCATCTTTAAAATATAACTTTGGCTTTTTGGAAGCGTGAGTGACTTTACGGGCATCATTTGCTTCCGGGTTGTAGAGCCAGTAAGGAACTTTCGTCGGGTCAAGGTTGAGACCTACTGATTCTGTCGGCTCTGAAGGAGAGTACTCTCCTAGAAGATCAGGATAAATATAACCTCCCTGCTGCCCAAGAATGAGAAGACCTTGCTTGCCAATTTGATAGAGACAATTTTCAGTGTAGGATTGAATAGGCTGGAAAGTCTGTGGAACATTGGCAATAACGGCTTCCACTTCGCTTTCCACGCGCTGAGTAGAAGAGGTTTTGACGAAATAAAAAATAGCCGCACTTGAAAATAAAATGACAATGCCAATGATGATAAAAATAGTAATTTGACCTTTAGAACTAGCTCTATTCAAAATACCTCTTTTGATGTTCATAGTTTAGGTGAAAAGGAAAGAATGGGGCTTTATAAAGGTTTGTGTTTTGGGAAAGGGGGTTTTACGACTATAAATTACATAATCGCCGCGTTGTTATTAACACTTTTGGCGATGATCCTTTTAAGGACCTTCCCTTTAAAAAGAATTTTGTGATCATGAACTTCCATCTTCAACTTCTTAAACTCTTCAAAAGTCACTTCTGATTTTCTATGCTCTAACCTATCAAAGGTAACTTCTGTACCTACAGCTATTTTACCTTCCGGATGTAAAAGTGAGACCTTTTTACCATCATCAGCAACTAAAACCATAGCTTGGCTTTCTTCGCCTCTGATTTTTGCTTTTTTCATGTTGATACAGAAGACCGCTTTTTTCTTTTGCAACTGTATTTTTGTAAAATGCTTTTTAAGTCCGACCACAACTTGTCTTGTTCCGATTGTTTTCCCAAAGTCAACGTTAAGAACATATAATGAATCAGCATGGGGGTGGTCTTTTACGTCTTTAATTTCACCGATACACAAGTGCAAGGGAAATAGTTCTGAAACCTGTTGAGTTTTTTCAATTTTTTCCACTAATAATTCGATTTTTTTAACCTCTCCTTTCCAATCAAAACGAAGGGTGTTCCAGGTGAGAGATTGTTCGTTCAGTGCCGTCCTGATTTTTTTGCTGAATTGAGGCAAGATGGGCGAAGTGATGATGGCTAAATTTCTAGCAATGTTCACACAAAACCCAACGTAGGCAGCTTTAGTTTCTTTGTCCTTCCAAGGCTCTTTCTCTTGAAAATAAGCATTTCCGAGATCAGCAATTTGAAGAATAGTTTTTACAGCCGATTTAAAATCAAGTTGTTCATAGTGATGTTTTACTTCTTCCATAAGGTCGGAAATTCTTTTTGTTAACGCCCCTTCAACGGCAATTTCTTCAATCGCTCCATAATTTTTCTGAGCAAAGGTTAAGACGCGATAACAGAAATTTCCCAGATTTCCCGTAAGGACATTATTGTTTACAGCGACAAGATCGTCAAAGTTAACATCAACGTCAACGAGGTGTTGATTAAGATGAGAAGCGTAATAAAAGCGCAAGGCTTCGGCCGGATATAAGTTCAGAAAATCCTGAGCCGTGAGGAATGTTCCTCGCGATTTACTCATCTTTTCGCCATTTACGGTAATGAAACCATGCGCCGTAAGTTTAGGCAAAGGGATGTTTAAGGCAAGAAACTGCGCCGGCCAGAACAAGTAATGGAAATAAGCGATATCTTTGCCAATAAAATGATGAAGTGTTCCTTTATAAACGTAATCTTTCCAGTTTTGTTTATTTTTATCACAGTAGTTCTTAAGGGAGGCTAAATAACCAATAGGGGCATCGAGCCAGACGTAAAAGTATTTTTGCGCTCCTGTTTCCTTCTGGGAATGAGGTATTTCAAACCCAAAATACGGCCCATCCCGAGAAATGCACCAATCTTCCAAGCCTTTTTTAATCCATTCATTAAGCCAGTTTCGCATCTCGGGCTGAAGTTCAGAGTCCTTGGCATTAATCCATTTTTGTAATGACGCAGAGAAAGCGCTCAGTTTGAAAAAGTAGTGAGTTGATTTTTTAAGAACAGGTATTGTATTAGTAATCGTGGAGTGCGGATTTTTTAAGTCTGTAGGGCTATAAGTTACCCCACATTTCTCACAGACGTCGCCATATTGATCTTCGGCTTTACATTTTGGACAGGTTCCTTTGATATAACGATCGGGAAGAAAACGCTGCGCAGTTTCGTCATATAATTGGGAAATCTGTTTGGTGTAAATATAGTCTTTCTTTTTAAGTTCACTGAAAAACCATTCTGACAATTCTTTATTTTCTAAAGAGTGAGTTTTGTAATAATTGTCAAATTCAATATGAAATGATTTGAAATCTTGCTGATGTTCTTTCCAATATTTTTCAACAAATAGCTCTGGTTTTTCTCCTGCCTTTTGGGCGTTAATTTCTATAGGAGTTCCGTGCATGTCAGAAGCGCAGATATAAAGTGCTTTTTTTCCGATGAGCTTAAGGAAGCGGGAATAAATATCAGCTTGGATGTATTCGAGGAGGTGGCCTATATGGATACTGCCATTGGCATACGGCAAGGCAGCGGTGATGACTATTTTCTCGTTTTTAAGAGGCATTCTTGAAGGCTGATTTTGTTTCATTTTATAAAGTTTAGGTTAGAGAAAAAGAAAAACATAAATAAGCATCTTTACTCTCTCTTATAGTTATGAGCGTGCAAGATATTTTACTGGTAAGGGGACTGTTACAACGGCAAAGAGATTTTTTAATTCAGTATGAAAAAGAGGATGAACTTTTTTTAGGACAGTTACAAGAAAATCCTCTCCTTCAAAGATACGAAGAAAGAATCAAGAACCATTTTGAAAAAGTTCATGAAAAAGTAGAAAGTGACATTTATGAGGGAATTCTCTTATCACAAAAAAGCGAGGAAAAAGTTCGGCGAGGAAGAAATAGTGGGCGAGAAGTGGCGAAACTTTTCCCGCACGTTCGTTCTTTTTACCAGTATATAACACGGCCGAAGAGAGAAACTTTTCTTTCTTTCGCCATGAAAAGTGAAGTCACATTTCTTAGCGAAATGATGCTGAAACTTAAAGCAGGAAGATTATCACGCGCGGCTTCAATAGCCTTATTGGCACTTTCAAGAGAAGAAAAGTCTCCTTGGACAAAAGGAACATTTGGAGCATTGGGAGGAGGAAGTGCAGCATCAACGACAACGAGATTATATTTATCTTTACCCTGAGTGACAAACTGCTGTCCAAAAAAACCATTCCCGCCAAGAATGATCAGATGTCTTTTTTCAAGAGAGGAAGAGGAGTGGTGAATTGGTTCTGCATACATAGCACGAAGTGATTTCAACTCTTATTTAACTATTTATATGAAGAAAAATATGTCTTGAAGAGAAGTTGTTTATAAGTTTTGCCTCTTACTCCCTGAAGCAAAATCTTTATATACTATAGCCTTTTATATAGTTGTTATGGCAACGACAATACAGGTAAGTGAAAAGCTTCTCACAACACTGAAACAAAGAAAACTCTACGAGAAAGAGAGTTACGAAGAAGTCCTTTGGAATCTTATGGAAGACACTATGGAACTTAATGAAGAAACAAAGCGAGATATTGCACAGGCTCGCACAGAGATCAAGGTCGGAAAGGTCCATACCCACCAACAAGTCAAGAAGAAACTGAGGTTGTAGATGTACGAACTGCTGTATTCTGATACCTCTTTGAAGCAGTTGCAAAAGCTTGAGAAGAGTGTCCAACAAAGAATGATAAGAGCATTAGAACGGCTGAGGATACGCCCTGAATCATATGACATCAAGAAACTTGTCGGGATGCCAGGATTTCGTTTTAGAATTGGTGATTATCGTATCATTTTTGATATTGATAGAGAGAAACTTCATATTCTTATCCTTCAGATAGGGCATCGTAAGAACATCTATAACTAAGACCTAAAGTAAAAGGGAGTGAATATTTTCCTCACCACCATCGTCGCATAACTTCCTTTTGGCAAGGAAAAAGTAAGTTTTACTTTCTTCATTCCTTGGTTTAATTCATCATCTTGGAGGTTTCCAATAGATAAATCTTTAACTTCCACAACAACTTGGCGGAGTTCGCCTTCGGCGGTTAATTCTGGAATTTGTTTAATGATGAAGTCAGAAGGGGAAAGATTTTCTTTCTGCAGCAAGGAGGAAATTATCTCCCCCCATGGTTTTTTTGTTTCTTGAAAGTCAAAACCAAGCAAAGGAATTTTTTCTTCTGCAAAATCAACCGTATTGCCAGCAAAAATTAACTTTCCTTGTGAATAGATGGTTTCCTTAGTCTTTTTTCCTTTTTCATTTAAAAATTCTGCCACGGTTTCGTTCCAGAGAAAACTTTGATAAGCATTAACATACATTTTAAGATGACGCACAGGAAGAAGTTTTAACGCACCGATAAAATCATTTTTATGATGTTCTAAATATGCCTTCATTCTTGTATCTTCAATTAATTTCACTGCCTCAGAGAATTGCTTTTTCAGTAAGAACTTCCCTATTTTAACATTATGCCGTCCAAAACGTTGTTCATCAAAGTAATTTTCAATAAGCTTTATTTTTTCAATTTTTATTTTTTTCTCGATGTTCCTCACGACAATTTCAAAATAATTTCCTTGTAATTGGCCGAGAGTTAGGGGTTCATCCCCATAACCAAGAAATTTTAAAGATACATTGTCGATAGTTAAAGACAACACTTTCTCTTTTTTGACGTTCTGCATAGAGATAACTTGTTCTGTTATCGCCCGTCGATCTTTGCTGCCCGCAAAGCCGATTTCTTTTTCCTTGCAATGAAGAATTTTGGCCAGTTGTTTGATGACATCCAAAGTATTTCGATTCTTTTTAATAATTTTATAATATTGATATTTTCCCACAAGCTTAAGTTTTACATTACTTATTTCTGTAACTACAAAGTCTTCAGGAAGTTGTTTGATAATATACATGATATTTTTAGTTCTTAAGCGAGAGTTAATAAAATTTTAGGGGAAAAACTGTTTCCTCATTTCGTGGTGAACTACATGCCCACACTTTTTAATATAGTTTCGTCTTTGCATAAGCGCCATTAAACACAATTTTGGAGGAATAGACCATGAAACAATTAGAACAAATAACCGTAAAGTTGTCGAGACCATTTGACGGATTGAACCAAGCTTCGGCGGATGCTTTTTATCAAGCCACGCTGAGTGTTATACCTTTGTTGCGAGACCAGATAATTAGTCCGTTTGAAAAACTACTTAAAGAAAACACGGGTTTTTCAAATGAGAATTTGCCCGCAGATGTCGTGATGATGGAAAGGACCTATGGTCCGGTAGATTTTGGTATTGAATCGCAAGGACGAGAGAAACGGCCAAGTTATGCCACTGTAGTAGATGGGCTTAACGCCTTTCTAGAGCATGTACAAGATGATCATGGCCGAGGAATTAAACGTCGGGGGCTGCGCACTTTTGACGACAAACCATATGTGGAAATTGATGCCGTTGTAGAACAGGTTGAAGAACTTCGTCAAGGAGTTTCCCAACAAGAGTTAAAACAGACAATAACCTATAAAGCTAACGTTGACGATCTAGCGGTAATAGCTGTTCCTTTAGTGCAACGAGTGGCATTAACAGAAAGTGATGCGGTGCGCTACGTTCAATCACGACAATTAGAAAAAAGAATTAAAGAAGGAACGGTTGAACCTTTTACACAGGCGTTGCGAGAACAGACAGGGTATAAAAAAGGAAATGTACCTGCAGAGATGGTAAATCATTGGGTGCAAGTGGGAAGCCACCTTATTAGCGTGCAAATCATTCCGGAGGAGACAGTTAAGTACGCAGAAATGCTCAAAGCATTGATGGGGGAAGGAACACGACGCACGCTTCCGGGAGAATTCTTGCGAATCCAGGGAGAAAGACAAGAAATTCCTTCAGAGTACGATGTGCGGGAGAAAGAAGGCAGAAGATATGTTTCAGTTTCTGGCACAATACAAAGGTTGCAGGAACTAAAACGAGAACATACAAAGAAGAGCGATAACGTGCGAGTATACCATTATCCTCTAGTAGAGAGGTAAATTTATTTTTTTCAGATTCTTTTTTAAAGAATGAAAAGAAATAATGAAACCGTGGGACGTATTAATACTCCAGAGCGGTTTAAGAGAACCTTTGGAATAGATTATGATGAATTTCTTACTCGAGCGAGATTTTTGTATGGAAATGGTTACACAGCTATAAAAGAAGCAGGGATGAGATACTGGATACAGGAGGATACTTTTGAGAGAACATTTAGGACAGCCTGGGTACGCCCGCTGTTAGAAGAAGTTAAGGCACTTACTCCTTTAGCTATACGTACGAGAGAAATCGCAGATGCACAATGGGTTGCCAAGCACTGGATAGCACGCCATGTTCCCAATAGAGATTTTATTTTGCAAGGTGAAAATAGACCATATCTCACGCCAGAGCTTGATCAACAAATTCGCTCTGCGGCAACTGTCAGGCGAGAAATCGCCTCTTTGGAAGAAAAAGTAAGCGAAAATCTGGAGACGATACGGCAACGAAGAGAACCCTTTGTCGGAGCGGTTTTTTATGACGGAGAAATAGGCGCTAGTATTACTCTTAAAGCGACACTCTGGAAAGATATGCCTGAAGCTGTTGTGGAGAGAAAAGGAGGAATTAAACTCGTTGATGTTGAACATGTGGAAACGTTCCTGGCAGGATTAGAAGAGAACTATGAAAAAAGGGAGAATATATCCCTTGAATTTTTTCCGCGAGCAAGTTTTACACTCAGCTTTGAAGCACGCCCTTACTTACAAAAATTAGGGAAATATACTGCTGAATTTACATCGTACAATTTACGCGCCATGAATGGGGGAGTAGCGAAAGAGGCAGAAAAACTAAAAGTCTATATTTCCCGTCAACTTGTCAGGGATATGACTAAGTTGTATCAGGAAATGAAAGCGACTTGCCAGCCAGTATATGAGGTTATCACGGCGGGGAAGGAATGGTTTGAACAACGAGAGTTGTGGCAATCATTTGTTGTGACAGTAAGACCTGATGGAGATCATTCACGACTTCCACAGTCTTTTACACAACAACATTTTCCTCAAAGAAAGGTAATGAGTTGGTATGATACTGTAAAGCTAACAGAAAGAGTGAGAGAATATAACGATTCACGAGTACAAGTGAAAGCGGAAGTGATTATTAATAAATTGGTCTAAAACAAGAATTCCATATACACAACCCTTGCGTCTTCCGGTTCGTCAAAAAAAATCTTGTTTTTGCATTTTCTAAAGAAGTTAAAAGCTGCCCCTTCATTGTCTTTTATTCTTTTTTGGTCAACTTCTTTAGCATTAAAGCCTTTCCCTTTCTGTTCAATGGCAATGACAAATCCTTTTGTCCCTTGCCAGAGATGGAATTTGGCCGGAACTTTAAATTGAGAGTGACTTAAGGCATTGGAGCCAGCTTCATTGAGGAAATATGATACTTCGTCATTTTCATTATAATGCAGCCAATTATAGAGGTCTATAGGGGATATGAGGAGATGACTATACTGTTCATTCAGAATATCAACAACGGCCCATTTGGCATTTCCGTACAGAGGAATTATTTCATCAGAATTATGGGCCTGGCGCGGCTCTTTTTGGTCATGAACGGCAAATTTATAGTGCTTTTTTGTAAAATTAATTCTTTGCAAGGAATGTCTTTCACAGAAAATCGCACTGATTTAGGAATGTGGAGGCCAGGCCGTCTGGCGAATAGCCCTGTGCTCACTGGCCAATTGGCGAGGGTTTCATATGAGCCTTTTATATGTACGTATTTAAGTCTGCTCTTTAGCGGGCCGTGCCGACTAGCTTTCGGTTACGTACATCACTTTAATGTTATTTTTCTTTTACTATTTCCACAAGCAGTTTATTCTGATAGAAGACTATTAAAACGCTCCGCTCGGGGCGGTTTTTCGACCATGATTTTTCCAATTAAAGTGAGGGCTACGCCACCAGTGGAACCATACACTGGTGGAAAAATCATATTTTAACGATCTTAATTTGACGTCCTCCCTAACCATAAATGGAATGGATTTCTTGCTCAAAAATTATTTAAAGAGGTTATCAGTCAAATGATTACACTCCCTAAATTTTTTACTTCCATTTGTCAAGATCTTCTATAAAAGTATTTCCCGATTCCCCCTTTAAGGAGAATAGTCCTCCCGGTGGTGCTTTTGTAGGCGGAGCCTGTGGCCTCTACAGTTATGGTGTCTTCCTGCTGTTTTGATTCCTGTTGTTTTGGCTGAGGAGGTTCCAAGGGTTGTTGTCCTTGCTGTTCGATATGTTCGATGGAAAACCAGATTTTACAGCTTTGGGGGAGGTCTGCATCTGTTGCCTGTTTTCCAAGGCATTCAGGAGGAGGCTCTTGACCTGCTTTTTGTTCTTGTTTGATAAAGTTTGAGTCTTTATGCCCAGGCAATCCGATTTATAGCAGGGGCTTTCGGTATGCTGTTCTTCAAAATTATCGCAGACACCATCGCAACCATTTATTGCCTGTTTTCCCAATTCATCGGTAGCTTCTGATGCCGCTTTTTCCTGAGTGCAGCCAATAATAAAGATCAAAATTACAAATAATATAACTAAAATTATTTTTTTCGTCTTCACCTTTTCATTGTCTTAATATTAACGTCTTACTCCCATTTTCCAAATTCTTCCGCCGCAGTTTTCTCCGCTAGCCTTCCTTTGAGTGAGAAAGGACCTGCCGGTCCCGAGGGAAGGGCCATACCCGATAGTTCTGATCCGACTTCTGAGATTAGCCGGCGATAGAACTCTTTCTCGTTTTCTTGAAACGATAATTCATCGTAGAACGATAGTTGTTCCTGCAATGATTTCATCGCGGCATTTAAGCCTACTGTACCAAATTTGACATCTACTTTCTCGGGAAAGAGGATTACTTCGCATAATATCACTTCTTGTATTCCAACCTGCTGGCCGATTCCTTTCATTATCCTGGTCGAATTTCTTAGCTTTTGCAGGCTGCTTTCGATGTTCTCCTCCTGAAGCCCATTGGCTGAGAAGCAGATGATATGGGCACCCTCAAAGGGGTAATAAGGAATTACCATCTCATCCGGCTCCACACCGGCCAGCCCGATGGCAATCTTTCCATAATATACTTTTTTTACTTCGGCAATCAGTTTTTGGGAAAGCTCCTCTGTCAACCCTGTTTTCTCCTCGGTTTGAAGTGGCTGGAGTGTGGCAACTGACGCCATGGAATCAACTTCATTCGCCGCACTAAATATAGAAACCATGTTTTCTTGGGCAAAGGCAGCATAGGCTTTAGCCATCTCCCCCTGGGTTTGAACGAATTTTTCCCTATTGAATTTTTTGATAACCACATCTTCCTCATCAGCTAAACTTACACCAAATACCGTTCTGAATGAATTTTCATGCGCTAGGGCGATGGACTTGGCGCATCCTCTGGCTGCTTTTTCCGGAGGCTCCCAGACCGCGGCGCCGCTTTCTTCATCCGTAAAACCGGCAATAACTCCGAAAGCGATGGTATTGGCATTAAGCCGTTTGGCATCCTCAATAGATTGCAGTGGGTACTGGCATGACCCGCCGATCACTTTATACGGTGCAGTTGTTATGGGAGACGGCACCGGGGAGATCTCTGAATTTTGAATAACAATCTTGGCCTGAGCTGCTCCTAATGGTGGCTCACCTGACTTTCTAGTAGCGGAGTAAGCAATAACCGCTAAAGTGTATTTATCATTAGGATAACTGTTGGTGTCAAACTCAAAACTCCAGCCATCGGTTCCGTCGTAATCATAACCGAGATTTGCGCCAGTTTTCTCTAGGGCTTCAATTCCCGGGCCGATGATGGCAAAACCAATCGTGGCGGTATTTGGTGGTGCTTTGGTTACGGTGATGGTGGTAATATCTTTAAGATCATTATTTAGGGAAGGAGAAATAATCATTTCTACACCCTGTCCGCTCACTTTGATTTGAGTCTTTGTGATCGGCTGTTGAGGTGGTGTTTGAATTTGTTTTTCCATTTCCTTAGTAGTCTTGGACTCAGCTTTTTCCTGAGTGCAGCCAATAATAAAAATTATTAAGATTAAGAATATCATTCCAAAGATTAATATTTTTTTCATTTATTTCCCTCCTTTTTTTATATTTTCCTAAAATAGTCTTTTATAACCGCTTCAGCAGGCCTATCCTTAATCTCCATCCCCGGCATCAGCCAGGCAATGAAAATGTAATCCTGGCCTCCAGCCTTTTGATATTCCTCTAAAGACATTTTATAATAATCATCCTGTAATTCGTCCAACGATTCTCCGTCTTCATTCTTGGTGGCGGAATACCATGGACCACCATAAGGAAACCAGGCTTCTGAAACCAGCCAGTGGGCATTGCTTTTCTCGCCAATTTTTTTCAATATCACAAGACTATCCGCCAACCATTTTCTGACGCCTCCCAACGGACCGTTTCCATGGCTGATAGTCATCCCAACATAATCATAGCCAGAAACATCTATTCCTTCCCGAGGATTGTCCAGTTTTGCCATCAGCTTTCCAGTAAATATTCCTTTTAGTTTCGGCAGCATTTCTTTATGCCATTCAGATGTTATTCGGACTTCTTCTTTCTCGGTTTCAACAAAGTTCCCTCGGATAGGACCGTTGAATTCGTTTTGGGGAGCAAAGTACTCTGCTTGATACTGCTCAGCAATCTTGGCCCATTTCAAGGCCACTTCTTCTGAATTCTGTAAATGCTTGTCTAAATCAATATTGATTCCTTCCTCGGCGTAATTATGACCAGCGGCGCCTACAAAATTAGGGCTCACCAATACCGCAAAACCTGCTTTTTTTGCTTTCCTTAGCTGGCTAATGTAAAGTTCTTCGTCTTCTAAATAATAAGAGCCATCTTTGTTAAGATTATATTCCAGGACGATAGAGACAGTATTTACTCCTAGTTCCTTTAATTCATCCACTTCTGAATTTAAGATTTGCGTCATCTCAGTGGTAGAAGGTTCCCAGTTGCCTTTGATTATGGTAGGATAATTTCTGTTGAATGCAATTGATGGGTTGTTAATGACTACTTCAGCTTGAACAGTTCCTGTTGGCTCTACTTCGGAACTAGGTTCTTCAGCAAAAGCCAATGCAAAAATTCTATATTTGTTGTTGTCATAGGCAGTTGTATCTACCACCAAGCTCCAGCCATCACTTCCGTCGTTGTCAAGCCCTAGATTGGGAGGACCATCATTAGCATCTTCAGCGTCACCACGTTCTATATAAAACCCCACATATCTTGTTTCTTGCGGCACATTGTTCATAGTGATAGTTACAGTGCCTTTTATCGCCTCATCTACAGAAGGAGAAATTACTAATTCTGCTCCTTTTTGTCCTGTTGCAATTATTTCTGTCTTTGGTTTTTCAGGCTCTCTCGCTGGTTCTGTAGACTTAATTATTTTTTCTGCTGGCGTTTCCTCAGTCGGCTCTTTAGCAATCTTTTCAGCACAGCCAATAATAAAAATCAAGATTACAAATAAAACTAAGACCTCTTTTTTCATACTTTCCTCCAATAAATTCCTCCTCCCCTCGTCCCCACATATAAAATACCTTGCTCAACGTCCATTTCTAAGGCAAAGGCCCCTTTATGGTTCAGCCCTTCATTAAATGGTTTCCATGTCTTTCCTCCATCTTTGCTTATGTATACTCCATAGTCGCCCAGCAGACCACGATCTGCAAACAGCCGGAAATAATCTACAGTGGCTGCAAATATGATATTGCTATCACGGAGGTCTATTACTATATCTCCCACACCATACTTCTGAGGCAGTCCCGCAATGGTTAGTTTTGTCCAGGAGGTGCCGCTGTCGGCGCTCTTATAGATTCCATCATCATCTGTGCCTAAATAAATTATATTTGAATCATTCGGATCTAATGCGATTGTATTAATTTCTGCTGTTTCTAA
>JAGVYE010000038.1 GCA_018303445.1 Candidatus Woesearchaeota archaeon | reverse complement strand
CTCAACGGGTCTTTAGAGCTACACATGCTCAACGGCTATTACTAGAATTTGATGATGAGCGGTCAGGAGATTTCGCTCCACTAAAACTTGTTCCTGAAGATAAGATAGTAGTATTAGGACTTGTCACAACCAAAACACCACGAGAAGAGACAATAGAAGAACTTAAACTCAGAATTAAAGAGGCAGCAAAATATATCCCTCTAGAGCGTCTCGCTATAAGTACACAATGTGGATTTGCTTCAGTAGCTAAAGGAAATGCTGTAGACTTTGTAACACAACAGAAAAAATTAGAATTAGTAGCAGAAGTTGCTCGTCAAGTGTGGAATGACTCTTCTCCCTAAAGCCTATTTTAAATAAATTTTTATCTTGATTGCTATTCCCCACAGTTTGCCTATATCCATAATTAAATGGGGCCGCGAGGATTTGAACCCCGGTCGGACGCACCCCAAGCGCCAATCCTACCAAGCTAGACTACGGCCCCTTATGGAATGAACAAGAAGACACTTTCTTTATAAATTTTATACTTTAGGAAAAAAGGTAGAGGGAGTAATCTCTCCTTAAAATAATTTTTCTTTTGCAGAATAGATTACTTTATATACAACTTGTTTCTCTATTTAATTTTTGATGAAAGATTGTGCAGATCCATATGATATTGGTTCTTCTGCTTCTGTCGTTTCCGAGGTGCAAACTTCTTTAGATAAAGTTGTTGTGGCTTCTGTTCTTAGTTCACAACAACGGGCACTTCTCGATAAATTAAAAGAATACTTAGCTCCTCTTGATGAGATAGTGAAATTAATGAATGGGGAAACCACTTACCAACGGCAGGACATTTTCTACGAAATTGATATACATGATTGGTATGCTGGTTATAAGCAAAATAAAAGTTTCCGTACTTTGGATGGTTTGCGGTGTGAGGCTCTCGAAGTTATGAAATCTCCTGGTAATTCTCGGGAGGCAGTTCGCCTTACCATTTGCCCCTATTATCTTGAGATTGACTTTTCTGAAATTGAGAAATTTTGTAAAGTAATGCGTAAAGAGGGAGTTCCGTATCTTCTTCACATTGTTCCCGTAGGTGTAATATCTGGGAAATCTTCTTCTTAGTATTTATTGAACTAGATAAAATTTGTTTAAATTCTACATAACGTATGCGATCGCTTGTTATACACCCCTAACAGATGTAAGAGTGCAGCGTGGTTGCTGTTTTATGTTTTTTCTGCAAGAAAAAATGCCGAAGCGAAGCGTAGGCATAGTATGACGCAGACTGATGAGCAATAATTTTATAACTAGATTATGATTTACATAGGTTATGAGAAAGGTCGTAACAGTAGGCACTTTTGATATCTTACATCCTGGACATGAAGAACACCTTCGAGAAGCAAGAAGTTTGGGAGATCATTTACTTACTGTTGTAATCCCTGATTACATTGTGTATAAAAATAAAAGAGAATTTCCTTACTATGATGCAGAAACAAGAGCTGCAAATTTGAGAAACACGCAATGGACTGACGAGGTAAGTATCGATTGTTTATTTTTTGGGTATTGGTCAATAATTTATTTCCGTCCAGATGTATTTGTTTTTGGATCAGATCAACGAACTGAAAATGATAAAAAAACAATAGAGTATTTGGAACAACAGGGAATAAACCCTGAATATTATAATAGTATTAGTCCAAAGAGATATCATTCTCGTGTTTTAAGAGCAAAGATGAAAAAAACATCAGCATAGTAATATTGCATTTAACTCCTTCTTTTGTCGTAGCTTCATTTTTTCTTTTTCCTCCTACCTTTTTCCGATAAACAGCTGAGGAAGTTCTGCAAGAAGAAGTGCTTCCTGATTCCCTTATCGTTGAGTTTATTTTATACTTCTACTAATTCTTCTATAAACTGCATATTATCAATGATGCCTATTTCCATTGTATCTTTGTAAGATCTCCTTTAATGATGGTTGGTTTTGTCGCTTCTATTTCTGCTTTGTAGGGCATTTGCGGAATTTCGTTTAATAAAAAGATTTTCTTTTAAGCAAAAATGTAGTTTTGAACTAGCGAAAGTCACCCTGAAATCAGCAAAATTCCTTGAGTTTTCACAAAAAATCACAGATTTTGCTAAAAATCAAGCAAAAGTACGAAAAAATTGCGTTTTCTATGTCGTGAAAATTGCTAAAATATCAAAAATCACTCAGAAAGTGAAATGTGCCGGAGCCGATTAGAGCGTTGAAGGGTTAAATGAAATGAGCAGAAATTCCTGCTATTTATAGTGAGGGATGTCCACAGCAAAGCAACGACTTTGCTGGGACGCCAGAAAGATTGTTGTCTTTCTGCGCGAATGCAGTTTATGATTTCGCTACATTTCATTCAAGAAATAAAGAAACTACTTCATTTTGGTACAGAAAAAAAATCGTTTTTTCTTTTATGGGCAGTAACAAAATAAAAGAGCTTATAAATAACTGCTTCTTTTCATTCGATAATGATTGGAGGCTTCATAACTATGGTACTCAATCAACCTGAATTTACTGTTTTACTTGATCAAAGAGAAAGAATAATTAGTCGTAGTTTCTCTTTAACTTATTCTATAAGAGGAGCGCCTTTTTACAGAATAGGCGCTACTGGTGTTGCAGATTCTATTGCAGCAGTTCAAAAAGCAAACTTACTTCAAACTCCTACGTACTTTTTAGGTAATGGCCGTAAATATGCAGATAAAGATAGTGAGAAACCTTCCACCCCGGTTTGGGTAGACTGGCATGATGGCTTAGGAGAACGGTTAACTCTCCAAGTGGAAAAAGGATATAATGGAGTTCCAAACGGATTACAAGTTGTTGATATTCAAGGCGCAGGAATCTTTATGTCTCGTCCTGAAGAGATAAGAGCCGTTGTTGAAGGAAGGGATCCATCAAGAAAACTAAAAAATTATGGTTATCCTGTTAGTGAACAAGAAAAGGATCTTGTTTTAGGAGAGAAACAAGCTTATCGTTGGAATGGAACTCAACTGGAAGTTGTCCCTGTTAGATTTTTCCCATCCTATGAAGCATTTGCAGAAGAAGCAAAAACATCTGAATTCAAAAAAGCACTCCGAGAAATGACTGTGGTATATGCTGTGGTTCGTCCTGCTGAACAAGCGCGAAAGAATCCTTTTGGATATCAACCTATAGAAGTACAATTAACTAATCCCAATCTTGCTATTCCATTAGGGGGAGAAGATCAAGTACGAGCTATATTTTTAGATAATGAAGAACAACCTCTGTTCGGATGGGAGCGATTTGGTACTCATCATGATGGATATAAAACTGTTGATTCAGGCCGTGTTGCCTCGCTTCTCCGCCTTAACGATGGCGTTGACTGCAGCAGCAATCTCAGCAGCAGCTTCGGTCGTTCCGTCGGGGTAGCGCCGGAGGCGCTTGTCGTGCGCGTTGAAAACGGTGCTTTTAAAAATCCGTCATTGGACGAAGTAGTTGAAGCACTCCGTGGCACTTCAGGAAGAATGGGTGTACAATAAAAAATTTTCATTTCTCCTATTTTTTATTACCAGAATCGCCTCACTTCTGCTAATTTTTTGTAAATGAAGCTGCATGAAGGCCTATTTTTCACGTAGCTCTTCTATACTTAAGGAAGAATTTTGTAGCTCTTTGTTAATGATGCTTTCAGGATAGAGAACTTCATGTCCTTGCTGTGCTAATTTATCCCCTATTTTGAATGCTAAACTATCGCAAAGAGTGATTTTCAGGGTTTGGGGGTAAATCTCACTGAAGCATCATGTAGATGGCTTGAAAAGTCAAAGCCTTGCTGTTTTAGGTTAACAATGGCCTGGAATAATGGTTCTGGCATATTGTTCCAATCAACCCATTGCCAAATTTCAGTTCTATCGGGTTCTTTAACTTTTACTTCTCCTGATTCATAATCTCCCAGCATGAAAATAGTAATATAATGTTTGTCTTCTTCTCTCATAACATCATTTGTTAACCCAACGAAACGAACATTTTTGAGTTGTACCCCTACCTCTTCAAATGTTTCTCTTTTCGCACAGTCTTCCCAAGTTTCACTATATTCCAAATGGCCTCCTGGGAAACTCCACGTGCCTTGACCATGAGCACCTTTTCGTTTCTGCATGAGAACTTGGCCATCTTTTACTACAATAACTCCAACACCTACTTTTGGACGCTCTCCCATAAAACTGTTAAGAAAAGTATTGACTTAAATAGATTCCTGTGTGGGAGTCGTGACTTGGATAGTTTTAAGTAGGAATTTTTATAAATAACAGGTTTGTACTCGGTTAAAATGTCATTAGAAACTATTTTCGGTAATCTTAAAGCATACAATTGATTAGAAAAAGGAAGTTTTCGGCAGGTGGATCAGTTACAGGAAGAACGACAAGATAATCCTGCCTTGCGTAATAACGTTTTTTATACTGCTGACGGTAATGGTTATTTTCTGCGAGAAGATGGTGGTGTGGATTGGGCTATTACACCTGAAGCTGACAATCTAGTGCTTCGGCATCTTGATGATGAAGTAGACAGTTCATATGATCAGTTAGTTCATAACGATAATTTCCGCCCAGATAATGCTGAAGCTCTTGCAGCAAAGAACGCTCAAGGCACTGTCGTTGTGGATGTGAGCCAATTGCGGTTATTTAGAGATGATAAGGAATTCCGTTATCTACAAATTAGAACAAAAGATGGATTTATTTTAATAGGACATCAATGAAAATGGTGGAGCGATTTATGAAGCTCCTAATGAAGAAGAGCAAAAAGTCATGACTAGATTAGGATATACTTCTAGGACGTTGGATATGTTGAAAAAAGAAGGAAACGTTGTAGAAACAAAAATTTATGTTCTTAATCCGGAATATGTTACTAGGAAGGTTCAGGAGGATTCTGACGGATTACTCAGCTGCTAAAACACAATAATCTTATTAAATACTTTTTCTCTTTCATTCTTGTCTCAGCATTACTCTGCGTCATGTGGAGTAGAGCTGGACTACACGCTCTTATGTCATGGCGTTTGGCGACAACGTTATGAAACATTCAGTTTAGACCCTTGTGATCCTCTTTCTACTCTGGAAGGAAAACAAGAATATTTAAAGGTATTTTCTTTTATTACTATGATGAGTAGAAAACAATCTAATCTTACCACAAAGAGGCGTTTAGTACATATAAGCGGAAAGCCTCACGAAGTAAAGACTTATTATGATGAACATGGAAATATCCTTCATAAAGAAGTTGTTCCTTTAATGATTGAATTTTACCTCTGGGATGTTATGCAGGTGATTGTTGGCGCTGCCATCCTCGCTATTCCAGTGGGGTTTACGGAAGAGGCCTGGGAAATTTCTAAAAGGTTACCCTGGCCTAATATTCTTATTTTTCTGGGAATTTCTGTTTTATTTATCTCCGTGTTTGTTTATTATAATTACTATCGCTTACATATCAGCACCCACAGGTGGGAATTCTTGAAACGGGTTTTCTTTACGTACCTGCTTGCTTTTATGGTGGTCGCTCTCCTTTTGACTCTTATCGATCGAGCCCCTTGGTTGGCAAATACTACTTTGGCTATAAAACGAACCATTCTTGTTGCCTTTCCTGCATCCATGAGTGCAGCAGTGGCAGATACGTTAAAGTAGAAGATAATTTTTTTCTATCTTTCAACTCACAATTTCTCCCACAATACTCCTTAACATATAATTGGTAACTTTCACTTTTACTCTTTTTTTCAAGGGAAAACGTCCTTTCACCCCAATAATGAGTGGATATGTTCCCATCTGGCGGCAAAAGGTAGTTTTTCCGTCATACATCTCGGTAAAGACGTCTGTAAGTATCGTTCCTGTAGGTAGTATTTTATGTAGCATCGGTTCATCGACTTTCTGTCGGATCTCATTTCGCCATTTCCAATAGTATTGCTTATTTTTACGAAGATACTTTATTCCACCATGACTTTCTAAATAAGTATTAGGAAGAACGGCAACTTGCCGGATATTAATCCTTCTGAAGAGCAGGTCTTCATTGAGAATTTGTTGAAAGGCTTCCATATTTTTTTTATGCGTCTCTTTCGTCTCATTCAGCAAGCCAAAGATGATGTTAATGCCGGGAAGAAACTTGGGCAGGCCATTTTCTCCCCGTTCTGCCCCGTATTTGTTAATGATGCGAATTGCTTTTAAGGCTACTAAAGGCATGGTATTGAGAAGATTGGCTTTGACCACTTCCGGATCAAATGATTCTACGCCAAAAGCAGCAATGTTGCCAGAAGTGCAATGTTCAACAATAGCTTTCGTGATTTCCTCGCCATTAGGTTTGACAACAGAGTTGGGGTTAACATTATCAATATGGAGCACTTCTATATCCGGACAATGCTGGCGAATTTGGCGCAACATTTCCATAGGTTGTTCAGAGGAATAAAAATCCGCTTGTTTTCCTAACCGGAAGAAGCGTGCTCCTTGTTGGTAATAAGCTCGCACTTCTCTTATCACATTTTCTAGGGGCCTATTGACAAATTTGTTTTTAATTGGTTCAGTACAAAAACTACACTTGCCAACATTACACCCTCGACTGGTTTCTATTTCGATCATTCTTTTGTCGGGAATTTGTTTCAGTATTTCCGTGCCTTCAAGAACAAAAGCTTTTAATTCTTCGAAATTAACATCATAATTAATAATCTCATCAAAAATTTTGGGGGGTAATTTTTCAACTATTTTTCCCCCTTCTAATTGGGTGCCAAAAATAGCTGGTCCGGCAAGAATTTTTTTGAGAGGCAAGTCTTTGATGAGGGGTATGATTTCTTTGATTGTTCCTGGAAGAGCAGTTAAGTATTTTCCTGGAACATGGACACCCAGAATTACAATAAGGCAATCCGTTTTTTGCAGAACAGTTTCAGCGTTGTTAATGGTGGTGTTGTAAATAAGAATGTTTGTTTTTTCTTTTTCGGTAGGTTCTCTTTTTTTATGGTTAAATTTTTTCCATAGCCTGAGGTCATCTATGGTGATGTAGGAAACAGTATGTCCTTCTGTTCTTAACCTGCCGAAAATGTAACGAGGGTAGGTTCCTAAATAAGGAGGAACGCCTAATCCGGAAGCTTCGTCGGTGTAACAATCAAGGATGGTGTAATGCATAGCATCCTTTTCATTAGTCGTTTTATAAACGTTGTTGAGAAACGGGGGCTTCATCCAATAATTCGCTAACGCTCAGGTAGTACCAACTCGCTCTTCTACTTCTGGGATTAAAGTGTGGGTTCCCTTCCGTAGGATCAACCCTCCCCACAATAAAGAGTTGAGAGAAGATTCTATCGCTCGTGCATTAGTACTACCCGTATATTGGATGAAGCCTGAGAACTGCTCTGATAATTATTAGTGAATATCTTTTTAAAAATCTCTTCTTTTTTCTCGATCATGGCAACTCCTTTATGTCCTTACTTTGGTAAATGTGGCGGCTGTTCTACACAACATATTGATTATGAATTGCAATTAAAAAACAAGAGCAAGCAACTGGAAGGAGCGATTCATTTTCTTGACTTAAAAGTATTTTCAGGAAAACCTTATTTTTATCGCAACCGCATGGATTTTATCTTTCATAAAAACGGACTGGGATTAAGAAGGAAAGGCACTTGGGATGTACTTGTTAATGTAGAAAAGTGTGTTATTGCCAACGAAAGGATAAATCACTTGTTGCAAGAAGTTAGATTGTTCTTTTGTAATGTTGATTATTTTGATCTTTGTAAACATACGGGAACATTTAGGTATGCGGTAGTGAGAGATTCTCATAAAACAAGCCTTACTTTTATCCTGAATGCGGACTCTTTTAACCTCCAAGAAGCTGATTCCATAATAAGGGAATTTGCGGAAAAAAGTTCTGCTGATATTATTATTGTGGCACGAGTTCCTCCCGAAGTTGACGAAAGTGTGTCTAATGATTTTTATGTCGTGAAAGGCGAAGATAGTCTCCAACAAGAGTACCTGGGAAAAATCTTTTCCTATAGCACGCAAGGTTTTTTTCAGAATAATCAAGTAGTCGCAGAGAAAATGCAGCAGTATGTACATGGATTACTGGAAAATTACCAAACCTCTCCTGCAGTCTTGCTTGATTTGTATGGCGGTGTAGGAACATTTGGAATTATCAATGCTGACTTATTTAAAGAAGTGATTATTGTAGAAGAATATGCGGCTTCTGTAGAAAGCGCAAGACAGAATATTCTAATTAATAATTTGAAAAATACGAAAGCCATAACTCTAGATGCAAAACAACTTTCTAAACTTACTTTACAGAAGCTTCTTTTTGTCATTACTGATCCGCCGCGGAAAGGTATGGATCCTAAAACTATTGAACAGTTGAAGAGATTAAATCCAGAAGTTATTATTTATATCTCTTGCAACGTTCAGCAGTTGTCTAAAGATATCATTAAATTCAAGAATTACTTGGTTAAAAGTGTAGCGTTGTTTGATTTATTCCCTCAAACTAACCATGGTGAAGTGGTTGTGGAGTTGATTAAGAAATAGTTATTCATCAAAGGGAAATACTTTCAGGATACGACACATTGAGAGGAAACAGAAAATTTTATTAAAAGTTGAGCCTTAAGAGTTTCTAGCCAGAAATCCTGTTCACTCAACCGATGTAATGGTTGAGTGGACGAACGCACTTTAGTGCGAGGATGAATGGCGTAATCTATTTCT